>JAJFLK010000120.1 GCA_021772735.1 Candidatus Sumerlaeota bacterium
TGTTGGTGCTATCGGCAAGCAACGCCAGAACACCCTCCTCTCCATAGCGCGAGAGCGTAAAGAAGTCCGATGTTTCGACCTTGGCCGAGGCGTCGAATTTATAATCACCGGTGTGGATGATCGTCCCGATCGGCAGAGTGATCGCAACAGCCATGGAGTCCGGGATCGAGTGCGTGACACGGAGGAGTTCGACCTGGAACTTGCCAAGATCGAATCGCTGCCGTCCTTCCATTTCATGCAGGTCGGCGCGGTCTTCGATATCCATCTCGCGCAGCTTGGAGCGGACGAATTCAAGCGTCAAACGTGAGCCATAAACGGGCACTTCGAAATCGCGCAAGAAATATGGAATCGCTCCAATGTGATCTTCGTGGCCGTGCGTCAGGATCACTCCTCGCAGTTTGTCGACACGGTCGGCGATGTAAGTAAAATCCGGGATGACCGAATCGACTCCCAGCATATCGTGGTCGGGAAACATCTGACCGCAATCGACGATGATCATGTCGCCGCCGTATTCGAAGGCCATCATGTTCTTGCCGAATTCACCCAGTCCGCCCAACGGCACGATGCGCAGGCGCTCGGGGTCCGGCTTGACGTATCCCGGAATCTCGGGCGGGGATTGGGCGGACTTTTTTTTGCGTGCCATTTGAAAGCTCGGGCCGGCCGCCTACTGAATCGCCGCGACTAGATTGAGGCAGGAAAATGCCGTATCGCGAATCTTCGATATCTTCGTCATCTGGCTGATTTCGGGATGGATATAAGGGTTGCGGTAGTGTTGCAGGTTGATGAGCAGACTGGCGAATTCCAGAACCTCGTCATCGTCCTTGAGCCCGTTCAGGGCCAGGGGGTTATCGATCTTGATCGTGCGCTTGAACTTCTCGAATTCATATGTGCGCGCAAAACAGATGAGCACGATGCCTAAAGCCTTGAGCCCATCGGGGCGATATTTCCCCCGGTGCTCGTTGATGCGCAGGAAGGTGAAGAAAAAATTCTCCAGCGTGGCTTCGTTTTCCGAGCCGCGCTGTAGGCGCAGAAGATATTGCTGGAAGAATATAGAGATGCTCTTTCGATTGTCCTCGAGCAGGCTCTGAATGAGTTCTGGCGTCGCGCGATCGCCAAAAAATTTCTGCATCTTCTTGCGCAGGCGGGTCTTGACCTCGCTCTCGACGGCAAAGCAATAGGCAAAGCCCATCGAGCGGGAGAAATCGAAACCGGCCTGGGATTCGCGCCCTTGCTGGAAAAGAAATTCGGCCGTCGTCAGGCTCTTGCGTGTCTCGTCCTGGAACGAGTCGAACCCCACGAGTGCTTCGCGGAGCTCGTTCTGGACCGTCAGCAACGCCTCTTCGCTCGGGGCGCGGCCTTCCTCGGGGATCACCGCCGCGTCGCCGCCTGCAGATTCGGCTTCATCGGCCAGAACGTCGAGCAGATCGAAGGCCTCGCCTTTGATCGAATCCGGAACGTCTTCGCGCCGGAGCACTCCGTTGAGCGCATTGATCGAGCCCGTGCGATCTTCAGCGGCTCTGGACGCCAAGTCGGTGATCTCCTCGATCAACTGCCGGCATTGCGCGTGCTGGACCGAGGCCGCGTCGATGGCTTCGTAGAGGCGGGCGATTTCCTCATCGATCCGGCTCTTGCTGATCACGCGATATGCGCCAAGGCGGGTGGCCTCGGCGCCCTCGTCGAACGTGCCGACGGCGGATATCATGATGACCGGAAGGTGCGGGCGCAGCGACCGAATCTGGCGGATCAAGTCCAGCCCCTCGGTCGGATGCCGCATCGCAAGATCGGTCACGACCACATCGGGCGAATCACCCCGGACGCGCTCGATCGCCCGAGCGCCATCCTCGGCCTCAAATACCTGGTAACCCTTGACAGCGAGATTGCGCCCGAAGGCCTCGCGATAGCCCGTGTTGTCGTCGACGATGAGAACCTTGGTCTGGGTCAACTGTGAATTCCCCCACTAGTGCGAACGCCGAGCGGCAGCGGGCGCGGCATGCGCCAGAGGTGTTCTTATTAAAGCAATCCGAAGCTTCGGTCAATCCGGCCCCGGATGCTCGCGGGCTCTACAGCGCCGCCCCGGATTCGTGATCGAGCCACAATTGAAGAGCCACCTCGTCGCAATCATCGAACTTTGGGCACAGGATACACTCGTTCCAGACCTTGTGCGGGAGCGTCGCCTTATCGGCCTCGGCGTATCCGGAGCGGACGAAGAATTCCACGCTGTCGGTAAGGACGAAGACGCGGCGCAGGCCCAACCGGCGCGCCTCCTCGTGGAGGGCCGTCACGAGCCGACGGCCGATCTTATGGCCTCGCAGTCGCTCGGCCGTGACCAGAGACTTGATCTCGCCCAGATCGACGGCCCAGATGTGGAGTGCGCCGCAACCAACCACTTCAGAGCCGCTGGCCGCGACTCTGAAATCTCTGACATTCTCGCAAATCGCCGCGCGAGTTCGTGGAAGGACGGTCGTCGTTTGCGAGGCCGCTTCGATGAGCGCATAAATGCCCTCGACATCGGCCAGCGTCGCGGGGCGTATCTCGACTGCGGAAACAGCAGGCTCAGCTGCGCCGGTCGCCAATTCGCTCGATGTGGGGTTCTCGCTCATGGACATTCTGACGGGGCCGAAGGCTCGGCGCCGAGCGTTGGGCGCAAATCAAGACCAAGCCCCAACCGCCGGGAGCGCGACCAGGTGTGAATTCCTGAACTGATCAGGCTAATCAGAGAACTTCGATTTCAAGGCGTCGCGCCCCACCGGTTTCATCGGTCTTAATGCGAAACTGCGGCACCTTCGAGCGGCGCAGGAATTCCTCGACGAACCCGGGAGGCGCATCAGGATAGATGATGTTGAGCACGGCGACGTCGCCGTAATAGGATTTCAAGTACGTCTGCACCGAGGGCGAAAGCGCACGAAGCATCGAGTCGATCGTCGTCAGTTGTTCGGGGCTTACCTGAGAGATCAGCAGACGATAATCGGCTTTGTCGAGCATGATGTTCGCCCACTCGTCCAGGAAGCCATCAGTCAATTCAAAGGCGGCCATCGGGACAAGTTGCGTGAGCAACTTCGTCAGAGACTCCTCGGGCGTCAGACCCGAGGCCGAGTAATGCGAAGTGATATGGCGCATGGTCTCACCCGTGTCGATCCGGATGAGTTTCAGCTCGATCTCCGCATCGTGGAAGAACATCTGATCGTAGAGGATCACCTTTTCCTTGCGAGGCTTGACCTTGAGGCTCCCGGTCACGATCGCGTCGATATCCCACCGCTGTGCCTCAAGGCGTGCGTCGCGAAGGGTCGAAGCATCCGCCGAAACGTCCACACCCAGGTTGTGATGAGCGACGCGCTTGCTTTCGGTCCTGAGTTCATTACGGCGCAGGCCCTCTTCGAGCAGATCCCGAGCCTTCCCGTCCAGCCCCCGTTGGCCATCGATGGTTTCTTCGAGCAATACGGCGACGATCGGCCGGAGCTTCGGTTTGGCGATGAAGTGCTTTTCCTCCATGTCGGTGAAGAGGTGTCCCTGGTCGATTCCGATATTGACGAAAACACGACGCGACCCATCGGCGAGAATGTGCTCCGACGTCACCTCGCGCTTGAGAACAAACCTGTCGCCATAGACGTTGAGGTACGGTTCGAGGAGATCGCGTCCCAGCAGGACGTAATCGCCATAATATAGCCGCGCGGCTGAGCTCTTGAGCGCGCGCATCGAAGCCTCTTTGACGGCGGACTCCACACTCTCGGCCACGATCTCGTATTCGTATCCGCCGACGTTCTGGATCGCCGCATGACCCGCGGCGTTGCTCTTCTCGCGTCGGCGGCGTTCGAGCTCGGCAAGCGCCTGGGCAGCCGCAAGCTCTTCGAGACTATCGCCCTCGTCTTCGAATTCATCCTCGACAATTGAGCTCTCCAGGCCGACACCCTCTTGAGCGCGCAGAGGTGCCGGTGTGAGGGCGACCATCCCGGCAATGCCGATCGCCGCCGCAATCAACCGAAGCAAGGCGCGTGTCTTATTGATCCCGATCATCGTGGAAAACATCTTCTGAGTAATGGGCATACGAATATTCGCCGTCCCTTCATGGATCATTGGGGATGCTAGAGGGGCTGGAGGGCTGGGCATCATCCGCGACAATCGCCCGCCTTGGGACCACCCTAGCATAGGCAGCATACGGCAGCGGCCGGGAAATCCCAACAAAACAAAGCTGAACGGCGCAGGAACCGTCAACGGATTTCGGCCTTGAGCCTGCCCGGAACGTAAAATCAATCGATCCCGTATTCGGACCAATGTCCGGCCGCCGCCTGCTGCCCGACGCCGGAGTTGCCAATGGCGAAGAATGAGAAACCTATAACCGTCGCGCTGATTTCGTTGCGAGCGGCGTCCACGGTCGACGCAAGCTTCGCCCAGGGGCCGCTCTTGGTCGGTGCGGTCAAGATGACCAGATCGGCTTCGCCGCCGCTGATCCCTGCGATCTCGCTGTCCAGATACTTGAGCGTGACAACCGCGTCGGTGAATCCCACGCGGTTGGTCCTGATCCACCAAAAGACATCGGCGACATCGGCGATGGGGG
>JAJFLK010000013.1 GCA_021772735.1 Candidatus Sumerlaeota bacterium
CCATAGCACGGCCCAGCCGGGCGACCTCCCCAGCCGGGCAAGCCAGGCCAGGAGCAGCGCCAGCACGGCCAGATCGCACAGCGTGAAGAAGAGCTTAAAGACGATCACTCGGCCGCCCTCTGGCGAGACCGCCGCGCACGCGAGGAACACCGCCTGGGCGAGCGGCGGATAAATGGCCGAGTACTCCTTGTGATTGACCGAGGCCCAGTCCGCGTCACGTAGGTCGGAGAATTCGGCGGCTTCGGGTGGCAGGCGATACGGGTTGCGGCCCGCCGCCTGAACCCGGCCTTCCCAGATATATCGATACAGATCGTCGGATTGCGCCGGGGCGAGATCGATCAGGACGAGCCGGCATGCCCCCGCCGCGATGACCAGCGCCACGACCTCGCGTCGCCCGAACTCGAATTGCCGTCCGCCCCACAGGGCCGCCGCCCACGCGAGCATCGGCGCGCCCGCGATCAATTGAAACGCGACGCCAGAGCCCATCATGGCATCGCCCGCCTGCCACGCGCGGCGCACTCCGATCAGGCACGCGAGCAACCACGCCGCCGAGGCGAGCACGAGCCCGAGCGTCACGGCCGGGCGAACGGATTTGTCGTCAGGCATGAATTGAGCCACGTTCGCTTCTCGGGGACTGCTCCGCGTTAGGGTTGGTTCGGCCCGGCTCGTGGTCGATCGGGGCTGATGAAGGTTCGTCAATAAGGACGAAAAGCGCAATGTCGTCATGGGGCTCCGGCGGCCAGAGACCGCATCTTGGTCCGGCTACCGGGAGGCTTCCTCGCAAGCCCGCTTGAGCGGGCGCCCCCTTTGCATCCGACGTAGCCAAAGCAAGATGCGCCGACGACCTGAGCCCCAACCCGTACGACTGTAACATTGACATGGGAGACTATTGGCGTGGTAAATTGACGGCATACGTTTTGCCTCGATGGCCAAAATCAGGTTGGGGAGAATACGCATGCGAGTCAGACATATTACCCAGTTTTTCAGGTCCGGACCATCCGCCCGCCGCCCGGCGGTCTTCATACTGTTGCCGTTCCTGATCTCGATCATGGCCGTGGATGCCGGCGCACAGGGCGCTCAAACCGTTGCCCGCCAATGGGATGAGGAAATCATGGGAGCGATCCGGCTGGATTTGGCGCGGCCCAGCGTTCACGGACGCAATCTGTTCCACATGTCCATTGCGATGTGGGACGGATGGGCGGTTTATGACACCGTCGTTTCCACATACCTGACCGACGAGCGTCATACGCCGGCCGATATCCCCGCAGCACGCGATGAGACCATCAGCTACGCCTGCTACAGGGTTCTGACCGCGCGCTTCAAGGGTTCGCCCGGGGAGGTGACGTCGCTACCCTCGTTCTATGCGAGGATGCTCACGCTCGGTTACGACATCGAAGTGACGACGACCGTCGGCAACACCCCGGCGGCGATCGGCAACCGCATCGCCGCCAACGTGCTTGCCTTCGGCGCGGCCGACGGCGCAAACGAGCAAAACAGTTATGATCAAAACATCGGCTATGCCCCGGTCAACGAGCCGATGATCGTCAAGCTGCCGGGCACGACGATGGTCGACCCCAATCGCTGGCAGCCGCTGGCGATCGATTTTTTCATCGATCAATCCGGCAACCCGATCCCGGAGGGCAATCTGGATTTCCTGACTCCGCATTGGGGGCAGGTGACGCCCTTTGCCCTGACGCCGTTCGATCTCGGTCCGGCGCCGGCTCCCTTTTTCACTTACTTCGATCCCGGCGCACCGCCCAAACTCGGCGGCGTGGGCGACTCCGATTATCGCCTAAACGCGAACGAGGTTGTGTTTTTCAGCAGCGTGCTCTCGCCCGATGTGGGTGGGATGATCAACATCTCGCCCTCGGTCCAGGGTAATCGACCGGTGGGCTCGTATAACGGGACCGGCCATAGCGTCAATCCATTTACCGGCATGCCGTATGAGGATAATTTCGTCAAGCTCGGCGATTGGGGACGCGTGATCGCTGAATTCTGGGCCGACGGGCCTTCTTCGGAAACCCCTCCGGGCCACTGGAACGTGCTTGCCAATGAAGTGATGGACCACCCGCTGTTCGAGCGACGATTTGGTGGCGAGGGTCCGATCATGGACGCCCTCGAATACGACGTAAAACTCTACCTCGTCCTGAACGGCGCGGTGCATGATGCCGCCGTGGCGGCCTGGGGGCTCAAGGGATACTACGATTACGTCCGGCCGATCTCGGCGATCCGATACATGAGCGGTCTGGGTCAATCCACATCCTCGGCGCTGCCGTCTTATCATCCGCAGGGCATTCTTCTTGCCGACGGCATCATCGAATTGATCACCGCCGAATCCACCGCGCCGGGCGAACGCCACGAGCAACTGGCGGGAATGGCCGGCGAGAATATCGGGAAGATCGCCGTCTTCGCGTGGATCGGGGCGCCGGCGGATCCGGATACGCAATACAGTGGAGTGGGTTGGATCCTGGCCGAGAACTGGGTGCCGTATCAGCGGCCGACGTTCGTGACGCCGCCGTTCTCGGGATACATCTCGGGCCACAGCACGTTCAGCCGAGCCGCGGCCGAAGTGATGACACTGTTCACCGGGACCCCATACTTCCCGGGCGGATTGGGCGAATTCACCGCGCCGACGGATGACTTTCTCGTCTTCGAGATCGGTCCGAGCGAAACGGTCGTGCTCCAATGGGCGACGTATTACGACGCCGCCGATGAAGCCGGAGTCTCGCGCCTTTATGGCGGAATCCATCCGCGCGCCGACGACCTGCCCGGCAGGATCGTCGGATCGAACATCGGCCGGGCGGCTTTCGGCCGAGGGCTCCGATACTTCAACGGGACGGCGAACCAAGACTTCAACGCCGTCACCACCGGACACTGGGGTCTGTACGAATAACCGGCACTCACCTGGCGACATTGAAAAATTTCGTGAATAACCCGGAACGAGTTGTCTTAATCAACTGGCGCTTCTCCGCGTCCCAGCTGCGTTATCCCCGCATTGTCCGAGACAAAGCGGCATTGAGAAAACTTCGCCGATGACCGAGCCTGACGAACCAGTTCAAAGCTCAATCCGACCGGCTAAATCTCGGCGTCGTATGATCATCGATCTGATTCTTGTCGTAGTCCTTCTGATTGTCTGGTTCGTCGTGGGCGGCAGAGTTCAGGATTCGGCGACCTATCACCCCGCGCGCTACGACCCCTCGAAGCGTCCGGGCGAAGGCAGCCACAAAAATTTCCGGCCCTATACCGCCGCCGACGGACGCCGGCATTGGGGATGCCTGATCGAACCTTCGGTCCCGTCCGATTCGCCGGAGTCCGAGATCCCCCGGCCCGGTTTCTATATCGTGCTCAGCGGCAACGCCTCGACCGCCATGGGCGGGGTGCCCTTTTTCGAGGGTCTCGCGCGCAGGACCGGCTGCGGCTTCTTCCTCGTCGATTATCGAGGCTACGGTTTCAACGAAGGTCGCCCCGGCGAAACCGGGCTCATCGACGACGCCGTCGGGGCTTACGATACGCTGAAGGGTGGCGGACACTTCAGAGACGATCGCGGCGTGGGCGTTATCGGCACGTCACTCGGCGGCGCGGTCGCGTTGGCTCTGGGGGAGAAGCGTCCGGTCGATAGCCTCGTTCTGATTTCGACGTTCACTTCGATCCGCGAGATGGCCCGCGAAGTCGTGATCTGGCCGATTTACTTGATCGCTCGGAACCGCTGGCGAAGTCAGGACCGTCTGGAAGAGATTGTTTCCCGCCCTCTGGAAAAGCGTCCGCAGAAGATCTGGATCTTCCATGGCCGCCGCGATGAGGTCATCCCGTATCGAATGGGCGAGCAGCTCGCCGCCACAGCCGGGGACTTGGCGACGTTCATCCCGCTCGATCGCGCGGCCCACAACGATGCGGAGAGTTACGCCTTACCCCAGCTGGAGAAGATTCTGCGCGACGAGCCGCTCTCGTCTCCTTGACTTGGATCGCGATGGTGCGGGACAATCCTTTTTCGCACAGGAATATTGAAGGAGCACAATCGATGAATCCGAGGATAAGCCCGAATAAATTCGGAGCCGCAGCGCTTCTGCTTTTTGCGGTCCTGTGTGGTCCGAATCTCTCGACCGCCGACAACGCACCCATACCAACCGAACCCTCGGCCGAGCGGGGCTTCGAAATCCTGACGCAAACCTCGCTCTCGATGCCTCTCGCAAAGATCGACGAGCTTAACCGCGTCTGGACAGTCTGGGAGAGCGCGGAACGCGTCCGGGCCGAGGCGGCCAAGCCCGAGCAAAGGCGGACCATGACGTTCGAGCGATATGGTTTCGTCCAGCGCGAGTTCGACGACTCCGGCCTGCCGCTGGGATACACCGACGACGGCCGTGGCGGGCTGGTCACAAACTGCTTCTCTTGCCACGGCGGCAAGGTTGCCGGCCGCTCGATGCCCGGCGCACCCAATACGCATCAGGACATGACGGCCTTCTACGATGACCTCGCCGCGCTGCGTCGCGCGGACCGAGGCCATGATCCCGCGCCCAAGCCCGCTTCGGAATATCTCCCGCTGCCGTTCGGTTTCGTCAAAGGCTCTTCGAACGCAACGATGTTCAGCATCTGGCTCGGCTCGATGCGTGACGAGAATCTCGATCTGCGCTTCCCGCCGGAGATGCATCAGGAGATGGTTCATAATGACATCGATCCTCCCGCGTGGTGGCTCTTCAAGAAGAAGGACAGGATATATTGCGACGCGATGGCGCCCAAGACCGCGCGCACGCTGATGCAGTTCACGATGGCGCCGACGCTGGCCGGAGAGAAGATTCGGAGCTGGGAACCCGAGTTCCACCACATCCGCGCATATATCGAGACGCTCGAAGCGCCGAAGTATCCGTTCGAGATCGACGCCGAACTGGCCGCCAAAGGCGAACCGGTTTTCAACAAAACCTGCGCGCGCTGCCATGGCACATACGGGCCCGACGCCGAATATCCCAACGAGGTCATCCCGATCAAGGAGATCGGCACGGACCGAGTCCGCCTGCGTGCCATCGCGCCCGAATCCAAAGAGTCCTATAACAAATCGTGGTTCTCGCATTACGGCGAGAACCCGGTCGACGTGCATGTCACCGGATACATCGCGCCGCCGCTGGATGGAATCTGGGCCACGGCGCCTTATTTCCACAACGCTTCGACGCCGACAATCTGGCACGTCTTCCATCCCGAGGAGCGGCCCAAAGTCTGGAAACGCACTGAGAACGGATACGACACCGAACGGGTCGGACTCGAAGTGGCGGAGTTCGAAGCCGTGCCCGAAGGCCTCTCGCGCCGCGCGGCCCGGGCTTATTACGACACCGCCACCCCGAGCCACAGCGCGAAGGGGCACCTCTTCCCGGATCAGGAGCTGAACGAAGAGGAAAAAATTTGGGTCATCGAATACTTGAAAACGCTATGAGGCGCGGGTCGCCACGGCGAGATCGAATCGCGTCATTAGGGATTACTTATCGGCGTCACCATCGTCCGCGACAACCTCGCGCACGCTCCGGCCCTTGACCCGAAACCCCAACCTCGATTTGAGTTGATGCATAAAGTAGACGACCGAGGGCAGGAGCTTCGGGCCGGGATCGACGCGTTTCTGGATGATCGCCAGCCCCCAGCCTTCACCAGTCGGTAGGTCGAGCACGGCCGAGCTCTGGCGCTCGATCCCCGAGCGTTCGATCAGATCGAGCACATAACGCGGCCCATCCCAGCCGCTGGACTCCGGATTCGTATCGTGCAGAGCGATGAACCCGCCGGTGTTGACGTGGGGCCAAAGCGCGGTCACGTCGGCGGCGACGCCCTCGATTCGATGATCGGCATCGATGAAGGCGAAATCCACGGGCCGACCGAGATCAGCCAGAATCTTGGTCGCTGCGGTTGACGACGGCGCGACGAACATCCTCACGCGCCTCCCGAATCCGAAACTTTCGATTCGGGCGCGAACCACGTCCGGGTCTGAAACCTCGAAGACGTCGAATGAATACAGTTCGCCCTCGCCCAGTTCTTCGAGGGCTGCGGCCATCCACAGCGTTGAGATTCCCTGGCACGTGCCCAGCTCGACGACCAGACTGGGATGAGTCAATCGGATGAAGCTGCGCAGGAATTGTCCGGTCTCGCTCTGGACCGCGTAACTGCCCACCTCCGGAACCGCATATTCCGCGGCCATTTTCGCCTCGAACGCATCGATGTGTGATTTCAACATTCGTGTCATCGCCTCCGAAATATCAGCTCAGGTACGCCATCAGTTCGCGGGCCTCGCCGAGAATCGCCGCCAGGGCGTCATTGCGCGCCGCGCTCAGCGCCGAGTGAGCCTCACCTTCATCGATCAGCCGCCGGACGGCATCACGCGCACCGCCCCGGTCTCCGCCGTATCGACGGGCGTTCGCCATGAGCATTGCGGCCTCGCCCTTGGTCGGCCACTCAGCCCATGATTCGAGCGCGCGCAGACTCAATGCGGCAAGCACGCCCGCCTCGCTCCACTCGCGCTGCTCATACATCCCCTTGGCGGTCAGGAAGGTATTCACACCGGCCAGGCGCGAATCCTGCCTTCCGCCGAAGCGATAGAAGTGAAAGTTAGCCGCACGAGCGGATTCGACCAGGGCGCTCCAGTCTTGCTCGTGATACGAATGCATGGCGCGGAGGTGATGAGCGAGCGCGATCTCGAACTCACGAGGCGGGGTTGGCGACGAGGCGATCTCAATGAGTCGGTCGCATTCGGCGCCGGAGATCAGGGCCGGATCGGACTGCGAGGCGAGCGACGCCCAATCCGCCAGGATTTCCAGCTCGGCTCTCTCGTGGATCCGCCCGCCCGATGAAGGGGTCTGTAATTCGGCACGCAAGCCGGCCAGCGCTTCCTTGAGCATCGCGGCGGCTCCAGAGGGATCGCCGCGCCGCGCCAGCGCGACTGCCCGCGCGTAAGCCGACCACACCCGCATAGGCGCCGATTCGCCGGGTTGATCCGATGGCTTCTCGTCGCCGGCGTCCTCGGTCACCTGGTCCAGGCCGAATTCGATCCGAACATATCGCGCCGCCTCGGCGCCGACTTGAATCTCGTTCAACAAAATCCGGACTGTCTCCGCCAGCCTCAAGAGCGCGCCAGCCAGGGCCTGCCGGTGATCTACGTCCGCGATCACCACGAAATTCCCCTCCGCCTCGACAAGGCGTGCGATCCGCCGCCGCAAGCCGAGCGCTCGGCCGAGCGCGGCGGAATTATCGACGCCCGTGCCGATGCCCCGGATGCCATCAATTAACCCCTCGACATCCTCCCCGGCGGGGATCTTTGCAGGAAGACTCCACTCGCCCGGGATCTCAAACGCGGACCAAGAGTCCAAAGTGTCAAATTCCGGGCTTGGGCACATGAGAGGCTCGTGGGGCAAAGCGATGCGTGAAGTGCGGTGGACACGCCCAATTTGCCTCTTGCGAACGCGAGGTTCAAGACTCATGCGCCGCCGGACGGTCCAAGCTTGCCGAACCGGGAGCCCCAGACGACAGTTAGGCTAGGTTTCGGCCACGCTGTGTGATAACGTGCCGGTCCTGTTATCGTCCTGTAGAGGGAACGGCAGGTGCGGCCGCCTCCGATGGGCAGTCGCGACAGCACAATTGGCACGTGAAATCAGGGCAAGGCTCGAAGCCCCGTCCCAATAGCAGAGTTCCAAGATTGAGGTATAGAAGCATGGCTCGCACGAAGACAACAGAGGGATCAAACAGGCGCGGGGTCGTGGCAACCCGGCTTATGACGGCAATGCTCACGTTATTGCTAGGCGCGGCGCAGGGGTGCTTCCTGTTTGGCCGCTCGAGCGATTCTGAAGATATCGAAAACCGAGTCATTCCCACTTCGGCGGACTATCGGCCCGGCACAATCGGCGAGGGCGAAGATGACGCGATCGGCGCGACGATCCGGCCCGAAGATGTTCCGGACGAATCCCCCCGCCCCACAGGGCTGCGGCCCGCCGGCGATAAAATGCTGGTCGTGTATTTCGATTTCGACCGGTCTGAAGTGAGGCCCGATCAGCTCGAACGCATCGACGTCAACCTGCGGTACCTTCGCGATACTCCGAAGGCAAAGGTTCTGGTCGAGGGCCACTGCGACGAGCGCGGAACGACCGAATACAACTTCGTGCTCGGCGAGAGGCGGGCCCGAAGCGTTGCCGAATACTTCATCGGCAACGGCATCGCCGAAGATCGCATCCAGATCCTGAGCAAGGGCGAGGAATATGCCGCGGTCCCGGGCAAGACCGAAGAAGCCTGGGCCAAGAATCGGCGTGTGGAATTCAAGTTTTTCGACTAAACGAGCGCGCAGCGGGGACCACGCTGCGGGCGATACGCTTGGCGCCGGGGCGCTTGTCCCATATTCCATTTGACGCATACGCAGACTGCTCTTAGACTGCGGGGCTGGGCTTGCTGGTGAAGGTGAGGCAAGCCCTGTCCGGTGCGCTTGGCGAGGTCGAAATCGCAACCGCCCGGAGCTCGGAGGATGCGGGCGCGTAGCTCAGTCGGTAGAGCACCGGCCTTTTAAGCCGTTGGTCGTGAGTTCGAGCCTCACCGCGCTCACCATCCGCCACCGGCCGGTTCGTCCGCCGGATTTCCCATTACGTCCCCTTCGTCTAGTCTGGCCTAGGACACCGGATTTTCATTCCGGCAACAGGGGTTCAAATCCCCTAGGGGATGCCAGAAATCAATCGCTCGGGGGCCCGAAGCACAGTCTTCGGGCCTTCGTCTTTTTTGAGCTGCGGCTGATCCGCTCCGCCAGATTCCCCGTGATTTCCCCCCCCCGCTCTGGAATCATCGGGCATGAGAATCAAAAGCTTCTCCCGACTCGCACCGCGAATCACTCTCGCGGTCGCAACAGCGCTCGGCCTCGCTGCACTGACTCTGCCCGCGCCCTCCGCACGCGCACAAGGCGGCGCTGGCGACGCCCCCGGTCAATGGCTGCACAACGGCGGCGATCGCGCGGCGTCCAAGTATTCCCCGCTCGATCAGATCAATCGCGATAACGTCGGCGATCTGGAAATCGCCTGGCGCTGGGAGACGGCCGATGCGGCTCTCAAAGGCACCGTGCGCGGCCTTCCGGGCCAGCTTAAGACGACGCCGCTGATGATCGACGGGACGCTCTACGCCACGACGGCGTTCAGCCAACTGGCCGCGATCGACGCGGGCACCGGCGTGACGAAATGGGTCTACGATCCCAAGTCGTACGAAGCCGGCCGCCCGACGAACACCGGGTTCCAGCATCGCGGGGCCGAATACTGGCGCGGCGAGGACGGCGAGGAGCGCATCATTTACGCCACCGGCGCCCGCCAGTTGATTTCGATCGACATCGCGACCGGCAAGCCCGATCCGAACTTCGGCACGGACGGCATCGTCGATCTGGAGCAGGATCTCGGCCGCAAGTTCAATCCGCGATACATCGCGCACAATTCCCCGCCCATCGTCTGCCGCGATTCGATCGTCGTCGGCTCGATCATCTTCGATGCGCCTCCGGGTAATTCGATGCCGCCGGGCCACGTCCGCGCATACGATGTCCGCACGGGCAAGTTCAAATGGCGTTTCAACACGATCCCGCAAGAAGGCGAGATCGGCAACGAGACGTGGGAGAACGACGCGTGGAAAAAGCTCGGCAACACGAACGTCTGGACCATGATGAGCGCCGACGAAGAGCTCGGATACGTCTACCTGCCGACCTCCACGCCGACCAACGATTGGTATGGCGGCCACCGGCTCGGCGATAACCTCTTCGCCGAGTCCATCGTCTGCGTCGATGCCGAGACCGGCGAGCGCGTCTGGCATTTCCAGGCCGTTCATCACGGCCTCTGGGATTACGATTTCCCGGCCGCGCCGAATCTGGTCGATATCGTCGTCGATGGCAAACCGATCAAGGCCCTGGCCCAGGTAAGCAAGCAGGGTTTCTGTTATGTGTTCGACCGCGCGACGGGAGAGCCGGTCTGGCCCATCGAGGAGCGCCCCGTGCCCGAATCCGTCGTGCCCGGCGAACGCACCGCGCCCACGCAGCCTTTCCCGACCAAGCCGCCGCCCTTCGAGCGTCAGGGTTTCACCGAAGATGACGTCATCGACTTCACTCCTGAGATCAAGGCTGAGGCCATGCGCATCCTCGAGAACTACGTGATGGGGCCAATCTTCACGCCGCCGTGGCTCATCGGCCACGAAGGCAAACAGGGCACCATCATGCTGCCAAGCGCCGCGGGCGGCGCGAACTGGGGCGGGGCGTCGTTCGACCCGGAAACCGGAATCCTCTACGTCCCCTCGATGACGCTGCCGATGCTCTCAGGTGTCGCCCAGCCTCGGAATCCGGAGCGGACGGATTTCAAATACATGCGCCAGGGCGGATTCCTGCCCGAGATGCCGTTCGGCCTGCCGATCGTCAAGCCGCCCTACGGGCGTATCACGGCGATGGATCTGAACAAGGGCGAGATCGTCTGGCAGGTGCCCCACGGCGAGGGACCGCGCAATCATCCGATGCTCAAGGATATGAACCTGGGGCCGCTCGGCGCAACGGCCAACGGCGTTTTCTCGAACGGCGGAGGGGTGCTGACAAAGAACTTGCTGTTCGCCATCCAGGCCGAGCAGGACGACACCAGCATCATGCGCATGGGGCCGACCGGATACCTCCGGGCGTGGGACAAAACCACCGGCGAACAGGTCTGGGAACACGACATCGACCTCACACCGCACGGCACGCCGATGACCTATCTGCACGACGGGCGCCAATACGTCGTCTTCGCCGCCGGCGGCCTCGGGCAGAATAGCGAACTGATCGCCTTCGCGCTGCCGCGATCCTGAGACCCATAAAGTCCAACCGGGAATGCTCGCATGAACCTCGACGAACTCACCGACGTCAGCTACGAGATCGATAACGGCCTGGCGTGGATCACGATCGATCGGCCGGAGCGATACAACGCGTTTCGCGGCCGGACGATCGATGAGCTGATCCGATGTTTCAAATCCGCGTGGGCCGATAAGGGCGTCGGCGTTGTCGCGCTGACCGGCGCCGGAGATAAGGCCTTCTGCGCGGGCGGCGATCAGAAGCAGCGGGCCGAGACCGGAGATTACGGCCAGACCGAGACCGGCCTTTTCGAAGTCGAGACTCTGCACCGCGTCATCCGCGATATCCCAAAGCCGGTCATTGCGGCGGTGAACGGCGTCGCGATCGGCGGCGGGCATGTGCTGCACGTTCTGTGCGACCTGACCATCGCGGCCGAGCACGCGCGATTCGGTCAGGCCGGGCCGCGCGTCGGTTCGTTCGACGCGGGTTTCGGCAGCGCATACCTGGCGCGGATCATCGGCGAAAAACGCGCGCGGGAGATCTGGTATCTGTGCCGCCAATACGACGCGGCGACGATGCAGGCCTGGGGCCTTGTCAACGCGGTCGTGCCCAAGGCAGAGTTGCGGGGCGAGGTCCGGCGCTGGGCTGACGAGATGCTTTCGAAATCTCCCACTGCGCTCGGAGTCCTCAAACACAGTTTCAATGCAGACAGCGAATCGATTGCGGGGATCGGCACGATGTCGTTCGATACTCTCGGCCTGTTTGTCGGCAGCGACGAGGCCAAAGAAGGAGTCAAGGCGTTCAACGAAAAACGGCCACCGGATTTCGCGCCCTACCGATGAAACTCAAAACAGGATCCCATCCCGAAAGTTTGAAAATCTCATGGCTTGCTGGGCGCACGGTGCGTCCCGCCGTGCTCGCCGCGCTGATCGCGACGCTGGCGACTCTGTGCATCCCGGCGATGGCCCGGACCGAAGATTCGCCCGAAGTGCTCGAAGCGCAGCAGGCGACGCGTCTTCTCTGGACCGCCGGGGATTTCGAGCGTGCCATTGTCGATACCGAAGCGCTCTTTGAGCGATTTAGCGATCAACCGCGTGGGCGGAGTGCATTCTTCCACATCGCCAATGAACTTGAGAACACATGCGTAGTCGAGGCGCGTTCGCTCGACGAACTGGCCGATTTATTCGCCCGCGCGTGGGGGTACTATGTGAAGTCCTCTGAATCCGCCGCCGCGCAGAGCGGCGCGAGTCTTGCCGTGCTGGCAGAGCGCTCGAACGCAGGGGCGGCACGAATGAATAATAAGATCGCGCAGATTGAGGCCATGCGAGACGGGCGAATCGGCGTCCGCGCCGCCGAATCGATCTTGCGCGAATACGACGCGAACCTTGCCGCGGCGAATTATCTCGAAGATCTCATAGCAACCGGAGGCAACGACGAGGCAGACGAAGACGAGTTGCGGTTTCTCCTGCTGATCAATCTGAGCGAGCACACCGAGGCGATCGGCGGGCGAATGAGCGCCGCGCGCAATCAATTGAAAGACGATCACCCCGAAATGTATGCCGGGTCTTACGCGCGCAACGAAGGGCTCGAGGCCGAGGCCGTCGGGCGATCGATCCGGACGGCAACGCTTGCCATCGAGGAGCATGCCGATTCGGCGCATTACCTCGACTACCGTGTTTACCTCGCCTGGGCCCATGGCGCCGATGCCGGGCTCGAAGCGGCCGGGCTTGAGCGTTTCGCCAAGGCCGATGATTCGCCAGGCGTCGAACGCACTTTCCTCGCCATCGTGAGCGCGCTTGAGGCGGTGGCCGAGCAGCGTCAGGCGATCGTGGATTTCGCCGATGCCCGGCTTAGCGGCGAATCGGACCAAACCAAAATACTGGATACGCGTTACAGCGCCGACACGCTCCGCCGATATCGAGTGCAATCGATCGAGAGTCTCGCCGAGGTGCGCGCGCAAATAAATTCGATCAGGTCGCACGAAGATGCCGGGGGTGGCGCGACGGGCGACACCGCAGAAGCGGACGCCTCCCCGACGCAGCCCTGAATCGGGGCGCGTCCCCGCTCGATCCATGCGTGGCCGGCGCTAGCTTGAAGACCGGGCTTGAGAACGGGCGGCGGATTTTTTTTCGCCACTCTCTTTTTGGATATCCGCGTTGCTGGATTCGCCGCCTGATTTCGCGGCATCGGCGACCTCGCTTTCCGCGTCCTCATGGGTCTCGGGCATCGTGAAGCTCAGCCAGATCATCAAACACATGCCGATGAAGATTGAAGAGTCTGCCACGTTGAAGGTCGGAAAGTGGTGATCGCTCCAGTATGCGTCGAGAAAATCGACGACGTGACCCAGGCGAACCCGGTCGATCAAATTCCCGCAGGCGCCGCCGAGGATCAGGCCGAGCGGCCAGCGCAGCGCCTGCTCGGGTTCGCGCAGCCGAATGCTCCAGACAAAAATGAAAACGACGATGCACGAGGCGAAAATCGTGAGCACCGAAGGGTGTTCGCGAAACGCCGAGAACGCGGCGCCGGTGTTCGTCCGAAAAACGAGCTGAAAAAATCCCGGAACGATGACGACAGGTGGCCGGTCTACAAGCCAGGAATCCACAGCCAACTTCGTCGCCTGATCCAGAGCGATGACGAACACGCCTATGATTGAGAACCAGATCAGCGAGAGCGGCGGAAGCTGTGGTTTCAATTCACTTTGCCTCTGGGGTGATGGCCGCGCGCGACACAACGGCGCGACGCGGACCGCATCATCCGCCCTAACACGCCGGCTCCGGGCACGATCCGCGTCGAATCAATTCCTGGTTCGGCGGCCTTACACCCGACGCGCGATTATCGGTATCGCTTGCGCTCGAACGTCCGGCGGCAGTCCATGCAAAGATGCGCATGAGGCTTGGCAATCAGGCGCTCGATGCCGACTTTCTCGCCGCATGCCAGGCACAGGCCGTAAGTCCGCTTCGCTTTGATCCGCTGAAGAGCTTCCTGAACCTGTTCGAGGCGTTCTTCTTCTAGCGAACGCACGCCGAGAATCGTTTCCTTGGCCTGAATGTGGGAAGCGTATTCGGCGATATGCGTCGGGAACCCGGGCGATTCCGGCCCGCCGTTGGCGCCGCCGACCGACATCTCCTCCATGTTCGCAAGTTCGCGGCGCAGGCGATCGCGCTCCTGCTCAAGCGCGAGCCGCAGGCTTTTCAGTTCATCCTTCGAATACGGCGACTTTCTAGGAAACGGCTTGGGATCGTCGCTCAACAGAACCCCGCCATACATACCGGTGGGGCGATCGATGTCCGGGATGTGCTGACGCTTCTTGGGCGGCTTTGCCGGGGGAGCGGCGGTCTTGGCCGCGCCCTTCTTGCTCCCCTTTTTGGCGGCCGGAGCTTTCTTGGCGACCTTCTTTTTCACGGGCTTCTTCTTGGCGGCCTTCTTCTTCACAGCCTTTTTCTTCTTCACGACCTTCTTCTTGGTCGCCTTCTTTTTCGCAGCCTTCTTCTTTTTCACGGCCTTCTTTTTCGTGACCTTCTTCTTCACGGCCTTCTTCTTTGCGGTCTTCTTCCCCGCCGCCTTCTTTTTGGCTGCCTTCTTTGTGGTTTTCTTCTTTGCGGTCTTCTTTTTCACGTTCTTCTTCTTTGCCACCTTCTTTTTCGTTTTTTTGCCTGCGGTCTTTTTCCCCGCTGCTTTCTTCTTCGCGGTTTTCTTCTTCGCGGATTTCCCGGCCCCTTTTTTCCCCGAAGCCCTTTTCTTCGCCTTGGATTTACTGGAGGCCGCTTTCTTTCCCGCAGCCTTCTTCTTGCCCTTGGCGGTCTTTTTCGCTGCTTTCTTCTTGGCCATTGTGACTTCTCCTGGGTCGGGATTTTCGTCTTTCCTGTCAGTTCACTTCAATCGTCGCCATCACTCCAGAGCATCGCGGGCACAGTCCCGGATGCCCGGGGTTGTTCCCGAGTTCCGGATCGCGCATCCAACAGCGCTCGCATTTATCACTCTCGGCTGCGCGAACGCCAACACGCGCTCGCTCACCGTCCTCGCCGCCACCGGTGGCAGCCCCCACGTGAACATCAGAAACAATAAAAAGCATTTTCAACAGTGCGAGATTTTCCTCGAAAAATTGCGCTTCACCCTCATCCGCCGGCGCGAGTTCGACTGAGGCATCCAGACTGTGGCCGATCGTTCTCTCGCGCCGTGCATGTTCGAGCGCGAGGCTGACCTCATCGCGCAGGGCAAGGAGGCGTTCCCATTTGGCAAGCAGGTCCGCATCCTTCCAGCGGTCCGGCGCCTCGGGAAAGTCGAGCAAATGAACGCACCCGCCATCCTCGAATGGCCCAAACTCGCGCGCCTCATCGGCAGTGAACGCCAGGATCGGCGCAAGCAGCCGCGTCAGCACGTCCAGCGTATGCCAGATCGCGGTCTGGCTGGCCCGTCGCGTCGGGTCTCCGGGCGCGGAGCAATAAAGCCGATCCTTCGCGATGTCCAAATAAACGGCCGAGAGCGTCGAATTGCAGAAACCGAACACCGAGGAATAGATCTGGTGGAACTCGTAACGCTCGTAATGGCCGTCAACCTTTGCGACCAGCTCGCCCAGACGCGCCAGAATATAATGATCTGACTCTTCGAGATTATCATGGTCGACCGAATCAGCCGCCGAGTCGAAATCGAACAAATTGCCGATCATGAAACGCAGAGCATTGCGGATCTTTTTGTATGCGTCCGCGATGCGGGCGAGGACTTCTTTCGAGACGGGGACATCGGTCTGGTAATCGGCGCTCGCGACCCAAAGCCGGATTATATCCGCGCCCATCTGCTTCATCACATCGAGCGGAGAGATGACGTTGCCGACGGATTTGCTCATCGCCTTTCCTGCGCCGTCGAGCACGAACCCGTGCGTCAGGACCTGGCGGAAGGGAGCACGGTCGCGCGCGCCGACTGAGATCAGAAGCGCGCTCTGGAACCAGCCGCGATGCTGATCGCTGCCTTCGAGATACAGATCGGCCGGTGAAGTGAGCCGATCGTCGTTTTCAAGACATGCGATATGGCTCGCGCCCGAATCGAACCAGACGTCCAGGATGTCCCATTCCTTTTCAAACTGATCGGGCCGGGTCTCGCCGGTCGGCTCGTGGACAAAACCCTCGGGCCAGAAGCTTTCGAGCTCGTCCGTGAACCAGGCGTCTGTGCCCTTCTCGGCGACGACCTTGATGAACTCCTCCAGGATTCGCACGTCGAGGATCGACTTGCCTTCGGTCTTGGACCTGATCGCCGGGATCGGCACGCCCCAGGAACGCTGACGCGAGAGGCACCAATCGGGCCGCTGGGAGACCATGCCGTGGATGCGGTCGCGGCCCCAGTGTGGGATCCACTTCACGCTTTTGTCGATCGCCGTCACGGCGCGCTCGCGCACTTTGCCGTCGTCGAGTTCCATGAACCATTGTTCGGTCGCGCGGAAGATGATCGGCTTGTGGCTGCGCCAGCTAAACGGATAATCGTGCTCGAACTTGGACGCCGCGAGCAGGAGGCCCCGCTCTCGAAGGCCCTCGATGATCGGCTCGTTCGCCTTGAAAACGCTGACGCCTTCCATCTCGGGGAATTCATCGGTGAACCGCCCGCGATCATCGACCGGAACGACGACCGGGAGGCCATAACTCTTCCCGATGACGTAATCGTCGGCGCCGTGACCCGGGGCGGTATGGACGCAGCCGGTGCCGGCTTCGAGCGTGACGTGCTCGCCGAGGATCACGAGACTGGTGCGGTCCTTAAAAATCGGATGATCGCACTCGGCGCGTTCCAGATCGGCGCTCTTGACCGCGCCGACCACTTCGGTCCCCTCAAGGGCGCACGCGGCCACGAACGCATCGAGCAAACCCTTGGCGACGATGAAGTGCTCCTCGCCATGGCGCACGACGACGTAATCGAGGCGCGGGTGAAGGCAGACGGCGAGGTTTGCAGGGAGGGTCCAGGGCGTCGTCGTCCAGATCACGATCGAGACATTGTCGAACCCGCCAAGGCCCTCGAATTTCTCGCTCGCGCGCAGAGGAAACTTGACGTAAATCGAGTCCGAGACGTGCTTCTGATATTCAATCTCGGCCTCGGCCAGTGCGGTGCGGAAGACCGGATCCCAGTGGACCGGTTTCATGCCCTTGCGGATCAGCCCGCGCGCGGTCAGGTCGCGCAGAGCCGAGAGGATGCCGACCTCGTATTTCGGATCGAACGTCGTATAGGGCCGATCCCAATCGCCCATGATGCCGAGCCGTTTGAACTGCTCGCGCTGGACGCCGACAAATTTCTCCGCGTAATCGTGGCACTTCTTGCGAATCTCGGCCGGCGCCATATCGTGGATCTTCGAGCCGAGCTTCTTCAAGACCTGCTGCTCGATCGGCAGCCCGTGGCAATCCCAGCCGGGGACGTATGGCGCGCGGCGGCCCTTCATCGAGTGATAGCGGACGATGACGTCTTTCAAGATCTTGTTCAGCGCATGGCCGAGATGGATGTCGCCGTTGGCGTATGGCGGCCCATCATGAAGGATGAACGTGGGCGCGTCGCGGCGCTTTTCCTGAAGTGTTTCGTAGACGCCCGCCTCGGCCCATTGCGCCAGCCGTTCGGGCTCGCGCTGCGGAAGCTTGGCCCGCATGGGGAAGTCCGTCTTGGGGGTCAAGACGGTTTCGCGGTAGTTTTGGGTTTCCGATGTCATCTTATTGATTCGAGCAGCCGGACTGACGGAGGGGTAACCAAAGCGGGACATGTCGGGCGGCTTGCGGAGCACGGTCCGGGTTCCGCGCCGGGAGCGGGCCGGTCAGTCGATGACTTCCCCGATTCTTTCCAGAATGCCGGTGACCAAAGCTTCAAGCTTGGGTTCGGCCGCCTGCGCAACGGCGATGATGTCTTCGAGCAGCGCGGGTTCCAGCGAATCGGGCAGGCAGTTGTCCGTGATCGTCGAGATGCCGCACACCGCGAGGCCCGCGTGATTGGCGACGAGGACTTCGGGCACGGTGGACATCGAAACGCAGTCCACGCCCATGATCTGAAACATTCGATACTCGGCGCGGGTTTCCATATTGGGCCCGGTCACTGCGGCAATCGACCCCTCGTGGACCTTCAGCTTCGCCGCCAGCGCGACCTCTTTGGCGATCCCGATCAGGGCGCGGCTGTAAGGTTCGCTCATATCCGGGAATCGCGGCCCGAGCGTATCGTCGTTGGGTCCGATCAGGGGGTTATCGCCCATCAAATTGACGTGATCCGAGATGAGCATGATCGATCCCTTGGGGATGAACCGGTTCATGCTGCCGACCGCGTTCATGACGATCATCGCCCGGCAGCCCAGGGCCTTCATGACCCGGACCGGGAACGTGACCTCGACCTGCGAGTAACCCTCGTAGAAGTGAAAGCGACCCTGCATGAGCATGACCGGCCGCCCCCCGAGCGTGCCCACAATCAGATTGCCCTTGTGCGACTCCACGGTGGAGACCGGAAAATTCGGGATCGTCTCGTATGGAATGACCGTAGCGTCCTGGACTCGATCCGCAAGCGCGCCCATGCCCGTGCCGCAGATGATACCCACATCGGGGGTCTGCACGAACTTGGAGCGGATGAAATCCGCAGCCTCGTTGATGTGGTCGATGTTGATTTTGGTATCAGTCATCTCAAGTGTCTTCAATCATCAGGCCATCCAGGACTCCGCCGACGGCCTCAAGATCCGCCCCTTCCAGAAGAAGGAGCTTT
Source organism: Candidatus Sumerlaeota bacterium (assembly GCA_021772735.1). GTDB lineage: Bacteria > Sumerlaeota > Sumerlaeia > MVZB01 > JAJFLK01 > JAJFLK01. The sequence continues at coordinate 18,488 of JAJFLK010000013.1, forward strand.
TCGCTCGATTTGTCTCCCGAGAGGATTGTCACCGCGCGGCGGCGGAGATCGAAAGCGGAGGCCGCCCATTTGCAGATCGCGGCATTGGCTTTTCCATCAACCGGGGGCGCCTGCACTCGCAGGCGTAACTTGCCTTGCCACAGTCCTTGAGCGCGTGTTTTGGTCGCGTTTGGCGAGACTTTCAGGCTGAGCGTGACCCCTTGCGGGTGTGAGGCGAGAAATGGACGCCGTGGCGAGGAGCCCTCGATCATAATGGCCGGGTATCCTAGGCGTATCGCGCCGGGGGCGGCAAGCAAAAAGATGAAATCGGTCTCAGGTTTTACGACTGCACCGAGTTCTTTGCGGCGGCAAGGTCTAATTATAGGATCGGCCTCGGAGGTCAATACAGTGTGCGAAGTGAGCGCCGTCCAAAACGCGAGGGGAGAACTCCAAACTCTTGCCCCCGGATTTTGCACGGCGTTTTTGACCTTCAAGCCCGGCGGGCGCATGTGATACTCTTTGGGCTTGAGGACGAGACCATCGGGGACCGGTGACTTTCCGGGGCCCGCCACATGAATAATTGGCTTCACAAAATCAACGATCCGGCTGACCTGCGCGGTCTGTCGATCCCCCAGCTCAAGGCCGTCTGCGAAGAGATTCGCGACGAGATCCTGCGGGTTATGGCTGCGAACTCGGGCCATCTGGCTTCCTCGCTGGGCGCGGTCGAGCTGGCCGTCGCGCTGCATCATCTCTACATGACGCCGCGCGACCGCCTGGTCTGGGACGTCGGGCATCAGGCCTACGCCCACAAGATCCTGACCGGCCGCCGCGATCAATTCCCCACCATCCGCAAGCAGGACGGCCTTTCCGGTTTTCTCAAACGCTCTGAGAGCCCCTACGACACATTCGGCGCCGGGCATGCTTCGACCTCGATCTCAGCGGCGGTCGGCATGGCCATCGCCCGGGATCAGAAGCGCGACGATTACAGGGTGGTCTCAATCACGGGCGACGGCGCGATGAGTGGCGGGATCTGCTACGAGGCGCTCAACAACGCCGGAACGCTCGGGAGCGATCTGCTGATCGTCCTGAACGACAACACGATGTCGATCTCCAAGAACACCGGCGCTCTGTCCTCGGCGTTCAACCGGATCGTAACGACTCACTTCTATAACGAGCGCCGCAAGGAAGTCTCCGAATTCATCAAGCGCCTGCCGGCGGGAGAATCCATGGCGCGCTTCGGACACAAGATCCAGGAGAGCGTCAAGGGGCTGATTCTGCCCGGCGTCTTCTTCGAGGAGCTTGGCATCCGTTATCTCGGCCCGATCGATGGGAACGATCTGGACGAGCTGATCCCCACGCTGCGCAAGATCCAGCAACTCTCCGGGCCGATCCTCCTCCACATCGTCACGGTCAAAGGCAAAGGGCGGGAATATTCCGAGGCCGATCCGATTAAATGGCATGCGCCGCCGCTGAACTTCGATCTCAAGACCGGCAAGTCTCCCCAATCCAAACCGGCCCCGCCCAAGCTTCAGGTCGTCTTCGCGGATGCCTTGCGCGAAGTCGCGCGCCGGGACTCCAAGGTCGTCGCCCTCTCGGCGGCGATGCTCGAAGGCACCTCGCTGACGCGGTTCCAATCCGAATTCCCCGGGCGCACGTTCGACGTCGGCATCGCCGAAGAGCATGCCGTCATCTGCGCCGCGGGCATGGCGTGCGATGGGCTGCGGCCTTTCGTCTGTGTCTACTCCACATTCCTGCAACGGGCTTTCGATCCGATCTTGCACGATGTCTGCATTCAGAATCTCTCGGTGGCGTTCTCTCTGGATCGCGGCGGCCTGGTCGGCGCGGATGGCCCGACGCATCACGGCGTCTTCGATCTCTCATATCTGCGGATGATGCCGAACATGGTCGTCATGGCGCCGATGGACGCAGAGGAATTACGCGCGATGACCTGGACGGCGCACAAATATATCGAAGAGGGTCGCGGCCCGATCGCAATGCGATTCCCGAGGGGCTCAGCCCGGGACGTTTTCGATGTGGATAATGCGCCCCCCGAGATCCCGATCGGCAAGGCTGAGATCCTGAGCGAAGGCGAGACGGTTTGCTTGATCGGCATTGGCGGCGTCGTCGCTCACGCCGTGGATGCGGCCACGATCCTCGAGGCCGAAGACGGGCTCCGGCCCACAGTCGTCAACGCGCGATTCGTCAAACCGCTCGATACCGAACTGCTCGCCTCGCTTGCCAAGAGCCACAAGCATCTGATCACGATTGAAGACAACGTCAAGGCCGGCGGCTTCGGCTCTGCGGTCAACGAGACCCTGGGCGAGATGGGCTCAAAAAACCGCGCGATCGTGCTCGGCG
>JAJFLK010000121.1 GCA_021772735.1 Candidatus Sumerlaeota bacterium
AATTCGATAGGCCCCAAGTCGTCGCGCCACCGTTAGACGCTTCGCCTGCGTACATAATCAAATTGGCCACGCTGACGAGCAAGTTCTTCGCTCCGGACGCGATCACGAAAACTGCGACAGCCGAAAAAAGAACGGCCTGGAAACGCGACGTGCCAAGAACTGCTTCATCGTCGGTCGGCTCTGCGCCCGCAACGCTCAGATCCGCCCCCGCTTCTTCTTTCAGAATCCGGGTGGCGAGCCAATCCGCTTTGCGAATTAGCATCATCCCGAGGACTCCGGCCGGCACGCCAAAAATGAAGGTTACGAGAAGAATGTACGCCACTTGCATGATCTGATCGTCTCTTGAATACACGTAAATCATATTGCCCGTGGATTGGAAGACGGCGTGTAATGTGTAGATGAGTATGAATACCCCACCAATCATAAACGCGAGCTCTGCGATACTCTTGCGGGTCATGGGTGTCCCTCCAGTCATGGACTTGCAGCAAGCCTGCCCCTGAAGGTTCCACCATACCCGGATTGAACTGAGTCGAGCTAGATCAGTTTGCGAAGTCGCTCGGCGACGGCGTCGCCCTGGAGCGCGGCCTTGAGCGCCGCTGCATCTTTGCCGCCGGCCTGGGCGAACTGCGGTTTGCCACCGCCCCGGCCCTCAAAGATCGGCGCAAGCTCTCGGACGACCTTGCCGGCTTCGAGCGGACTGCCCGCAAGCTCTTGCGAGGCCCCGACGATCAGCGTCGCCTTGCCGTCTGTGCCCGAGCCGAGCACCGCGAGGAATTTGCCGCCCGAATGCTTGTCCTTGAGCCGGTCGATAACTTCGCGCAACGCTTTGACGTCGGCGTCTTCAATCCAGCCGATGCATGCCCGCGCGTCGCCGATCTCGATGACGTCCATCTCGCCGCTTTGGCCGGCGAGTTTCTCGCTGCGGGCCTGATCCAGTTCGCGACGCAGCGATTTCAGCTCACTCTGCAAGGTGTCGATACGCTCGGGCAATTGCTCGGCCGGAACGGTCAGCGTGCGCGAGAGTTGCGCGAGCAGCCTGCGCTCGGCCGCGATCGTCGCCACGGCACGCGGGCCGGTGTGGGCCTCGATGCGCCGGATGCCCGAAGCGACCGAGGATTCGGCGACGATGACGAACGAGCCGATCTCGCCGGTTCGCGCGACGTGTGTGCCGCCGCAGAATTCGGTCGAGAAATTGCCCATCTGCACAACGCGGACGGTCGCGCCGTATTTCTCTCCGAACGGAGCGATGGCGCCGGTTGCCTGCGCCTCTTCGATCGCCATCACGTTGGTAATAACCTCGAGGTCGCGCTGGATCTGTTCGTTGACCACGGCTTCGATCTCGCGCAGCGTCGCCTCGGAGATCGGCTGAGTGTTTGTGAAATCGAAACGCAGATGATCCGGGCTGACGTGCGAGCCGCGCTGCGTGACGTGCCTGCCGACGATCTGTTTGAGCGCACCCTGCAAAAGATGCGTCGCGGAATGATGTTTGATGATGGCGCTGCGACGCTTCGCATCGACCTTTGCATGCACGAATTGGCCGACCCTTATCGGCTCGTTTGCAGTTCCGCGATGAAAGACGAATCCCTCGCCGTTCTTCTGCGTGTCCTCGACATCGAACGGCTGCGCGCCTCCCACCAATACTTGGTCAATCTTTCCGAGCATAAAGTGTCCGGTGTCTCCGACCTGTCCTCCGCCTTCGCCGTAGAAGGGCGTTTGGTTCAGAATAATGACGCCTTCGAGGCCTTGCTCCAGCACATCCACTCGCTTCTCTCCGCGAAGGATCGCGAGGACCATTGCATCGGCTTCCAACTTCTCATTCTGATCGGGCCGAACGAAATAAGTTTGACGGCCAGCATCGCTCAAATCCTTGATGAATTGACCAAGGTCGGTCTCGCCGCCGCCTTTCCATGAGGCGCGCGCGACTATCTTGCTCTCTTCGAGGCACCGCTCGTATCCCTCAACATCCACATCGAAGCCGCGCTCTTCGGCGACCTCTTCAGTCAGGTCGAGCGGAAAGCCGTAAGTATCGTAGAGCCGAAAAGCGTCCTCGCCCGCGAGCGTCCCGCCTTCGCCAAGCTCGGCGAGCTGGCCATCGAGCATTTCACTGCCGAGATTCAGTGTGCGTGCAAATCGCTCCTCGTCTTTTTGAATAACAATCCGCGCTTGCGCACGGCTCTCGACGATCTCCGGCCAGGCCTCGCCCATGGCTTCGATCACGGGATCGACGAGTTGCCAGAGGAATGGTTTCTCGATGCCGATCTTCTTGCCGAATCGAGCCGCGCGGCGAAGGATGCGCCGGATGACGTATCCGCGACCCTCGTTCGAGGGGACGATGCCCTCGGCCAGCGCGAACGTCAGCGTACGCGCGTGATCCGCGCAGGCGTTCATCGCAAGGCGGACCGACGCCGGGTCGTGCCCCATCTCGCGGAGCCTGTTTTCCGTTGCCTCGTCATCGCGCAGTCGGGGGTAGGGGAGTTTGGCTAACCCGGCCACCTTAGCGATGATGGGTTCAAGCAGATCGGTTTCATATGGCGACCAGACCTTTCCGCCGCTCGCGATCATCTGGCATGCGGTCGTCATGCGCTCGAGGCCCGCGCCGGTGTCGATGCCGCGATACTTAAGCGTTGGCCGCGAGCCATCGGGTTGATGATCGAATTGCGGGAAAACGAGATTCCAGATTTCCAGGAACAGATCGCCTTCCTCGACGATGTCGTGGACGATCTTCGCGATGCCCTCGCCGCCGTTGTCCATGCTCCCGGCTGCGAGCTTCTGGTATTCGCGCAGCTCCTCATCGGTGCCCATAAAGAACTTGATCTCGCTGCACGGACCGCACGCGCCTGTCCCGCCGGCCGGGCCCCAGAAGTTCTCCGACTCGTCGAGCCGAATGATCGGGTTAATGAGCCCCGTCTCGGACTTCCAAAGCGCCTCGGCCTCGTCGTCGACCTGCCATTGGCCGCTCGGGTCCTTCTTGCCGTAGACGGTCGCCCAAATGCGTTCGGGCGGCAACGCGAGCCCCTGCTCGCCCGTGCAGAACTCCCAGCCCCATGTGATCGCTTCTTTCTTGAAGTAATCGCCGAACGAGAAGTTGCCGAGCATCTCGAAGAACGTGTGATGCCGCAGCGTGCGCCCGACGTTTTCGAGATCGCAACCCTTGCCGCCGGCGCGGAGGCACTTCTGCACGGTGACGGCCGTCGGGAACGGCGGTTCGATTTCGCCCGTGTAGTAGGGCTTGAACTGAACCATCCCGGCCGTCGTGAAAAGCAGAGTCGGATCGGTCGGCGGGACAAGCGGGGCCGACGGGACGCGGCGGTGGCCTCGTTCGAGGAAAAAACGAACGTATCGTTCTCGGATTTCGGTGGCTGTGATCATGGCGAAAATTGCGCGAGTTTGAAGATATGGGCGGGCGAACTGACGGTGTGGGAGGCTCGGGCGCGCAACCGCACAACCATAAAGAGCCAATCGGCTGTCAGTCAACGCCGGATATGCGCTGTTCCGGCGCAAGGTGCGGGACAAGCCTTTCGGGGCGTCATCGGCCAGAAAAGAAACGATCCCGGCCCCGTAAAACAGGACGCGGGATCGCTGGAAAAAGGTCTGGTCGGGGTGGCCGGACTCGAACCGGCGACCTCTGCAACCCGAATGCAGCACGCTAGCCAACTGCGCTACACCCCGATCCATTCTTCAAACGCGTCAGCCCCGGTAGAATACAGATCGCCGCAGGGCGAGACAATCGGAAAATGCGCGCGTTCTGCGGATTTGGCGCCTGAGGCCGCAGCTTCGTTTGGCCCTGGGGATCGAAAATTCCGTCCATCTATGCTCTATTTCGGAACCGCGATTTGTGGAAATCGGATGGCCAAAATCGTGATCGTCCACCCGGAGGATATTTCACGCTTGAATATTGCATCTAAGCCACGGATAATGAATGGTTTGCATGCCTTGATGGGCCCGGTTGCCGTGCCATCGCGGGTAGGGCCAGTCTATTTCAAGTGTCAGTAAGGATGGAATTTGTGGGAAGTGTTGTCAAAAAGCGTCGCAAGAAAATTCGGAAGCACAAACTGAAAAAACTTCGTAAACGTATGCGGTTCTCGCGCCGGTAGTGCGCGATCAGGTCGCCGTGCCTGAGGTTGCCCTCTTGTTTTTCTTTGCGGCTTGCTCATGGTAGCGTGTGGCGGGTGATACTGCCCATATCTCCGCAGTGGGGATGTTGTGTGACGGCACCGATGCATGCTCCCGTTCGACGAGGCATTTCACGTCTCAGGCAGAGCAAACCGCCGAGTCTTGTGGTTGAGGCGCGCGCTGCGGTCGGTGGCATCGCGGCAGGCCGTTCTGGGATATGAGTCCGCTCATCAGGCGGTAGTACGGGCACCACGATAAAATGGCAGAGCAAGAAAACGTTATCGGTATTGATCTCGGAACCACGTTCTCTGCGGTCGCGCACGTGGATTTTTCCGGCACGCCGCAGATCATTCCGAATCTGGATAATGACCGCACCACGCCGTCGGTCGTTTATATCCAGGACGGGACGGCGGTTGTCGGGCGGATAGCGCGCGAGATGGCGTCGGCCAATCCGGAGCATGTCATTCAATTCATCAAGCCCCACATGGGACGACGTCGAAAACGTTTTTCTGTCGACGGTCAGGAGTGGACGCCCGAGGAAATCTCCGCGATCATCTTGCGCAAGGTGGTTGTAGACGCTGGGGCTTCGATTTCCTCCGCCAACCCTATGCGCGGCGCCGTGATCACCGTGCCCGCATTCTTCAACGAGCAGCAGCGCAAATCGACCGCCGACGCGGGCCGCATTGCTGGTCTGGACGTCCTCGGCATTATCAACGAGCCCACAGCCGCGGCTCTGGCCTATGGTTACCATCAGCTGGGCAAGGACCAGACGATCCTCGTCTACGACCTGGGCGGCGGTACGTTCGACATCACGATTATGCGCATCGAAGGCAACGAGATCAAAATGCTTGCCACGGACGGCGATGTTCAGCTTGGCGGCAAGGATTGGGACCAGAGAATCATCGATCACGTCGCCGGGGAGTTTGCAAAAAAGCATGGGGCCGACCCCAGAGAGCACCCGGAAAGCCTCCAGGAACTGATTATCCATGCGGAACAGGCAAAGATTCGATTGGTGAAACTGCCCGAAACCAAGATCGTGATCAATTGCGGGGGGGCGCGAGAGAACATTCCGCTCAGTCGAGAATTATTTGACGAGCTGACTCACGATCTGGTGTCCCAAACCGAAATGACGCTGCGTCTCACGATTGAGGACGCAGGGCTCGACATCGACGAGATCGATGAGTGCCTGCTTGTGGGCGGGTCGACGCGCCTGAAATCCGTGCAGTCGATGTTTGAGCGCCTCATCGGCAAAGGCCCTCGGCACATCCTGAATCCTGACGAATGCGTGGCGCAGGGCGCTTCAATACACGCCGTGATGCAGCAGCTCCGTCCGACCGACGGCCAATTCCCGACCTCGGTGCCGAACATCGATCCCGGCAAGCTCGATCGCTTTCGCGTGATTGAGGAGAGATTGATCAATGCCCACACGCTGGGCATCAAGGCGCTGGCCGCGGACGGCAAGGCGGTAGTTGCTCCCGTTATACCGAGGGCTTCCCATATACCCTGCCGTGTGGTTAAATCGTATGAGACTTCGCGGACGGGCCAGGATGTGGTCAGAATTTCGGTCATGGAGGGTGAGAGTCCGAACCCGGAAGCTTGTACGGAAATTGGAACTTGTTTCGTCCGCGGATTGCCTGAGAATCTTGCAAAAGGATCGCCGATCGAGGTGTGCTTCGAGTATTCGCAAGACAGCCGGCTGAACGTGACGGCCACGCTACCGACAGTTCAAGAGTCCGCGCAGACAGATATTCAGCGGGCTTCGGGCATGACCGACGACGAAATTCAGGTCGCCGTCGAACGCGTCGCACAGCTCAAGATCGAATAACCTTCCTGTTGGAGACACGACTTGCCCTCCGATAGTTTCGTCGTGGAAATCAGCCCTGTTCTCCTCGAAGCCCTGGAGATCCCTGGTGACTCGGGCGGTGTGGATTATTTCACCCTGCTCGGGCTGGATGCGGACTGCGTCGAGCCTGAGGCCGTTGACTCTGCCGTGATGCGGCGTACCCGCGCGCTGCGGCAGTGGCAGAATTCGCCCGAGCATGGTCCGGAGGCGATCCTGCTTCTGCCCATGCTTCATCGGATCGCGGCCATCCTGAAAGACGGCGTCCGTTGCCAGGCTTATCGCAAGGAACTTGATCGCCTGCTCAGCGGAGAAGAAGCGGATTACCGCGAGGAATTTCGAGACATGGTCCGCGCCGCGCTGGCCGACGGAATCATTGAGCGCGAGAGCAAAGAGGAACTTCTTCGTTTCGCGCGAGAGACGGGCATCGAAGTCGCCGAGGCCGGCCGCATCGTCAACGAGATCGCCGCGCTTTCTGCGGCCCGTCCTGAGCCTGTTGCCGAGGAGGGCACGACGGCCCTTGAACTGGGGGCGACAGAACTTGGGATCGGGCCCTATCGAGCCGTGCTCCGGGAAATGGTGGCGCAAGGCAAACTCAGGGCAGATACGAAGCGCACGGCCCTGGCCACTTGTGAGGCCTATGACGTAAGCAAGACCCACGGCGAGAGGATTCTGGCCGAAGTTTTGTCTTCACATTTCAGATCTCTCGTCAGGGGCGTGGCCGCCGACGGCGTCATTAATAACAACCAAGCCCGCCTGCTCTTGCCAAAGTCCGTGGCGCTGGGCATCGATGGACAGGAGGCGTTCGAGATTCTGTCCGAATACACGATCACGGGCGCCTCTCTTGAAGATCTGGGTTCGATGAACCTCTCCACGTCGACCTTCGATTCGTCGGAAATCGGCAATTTGCTGACGAAGCAAAAAACGGTCTACGAGCGCGAAAAGCGGAAGAGCTCGGTCGGAGTCAAAGCAAAATCCTTGTTGCCCGCGCTCCTTGTCTCCGTGGTCGCGATTGCCGCTGTTGTCGCGTGGACTCAGATCAGACCTGGATCGAATTTGCAGGAAACGTATGTATTCAATCCGTCGGAAAATCCTATGGAAGGGGAGCCCCCGGAGACGCCGTCTCCCAATGTGCCCGATCCGCTTGCATCGCAGGGTGGAGGGGACAACCCAGACCTGGGCGAAGTTGGCGGTGAGGGCGAAGTTTGGGGAAGCATGAAACCGGACCCCGAATCCGGGTTGCTGACGATACGCCCGGAAAAGTCGCGCGATCCCGCACCGTTCGATATTCGTATCCACGAGGTGACGTGCGAGGAGTATCAACTTTTCATTAATGAGCGATTCTATCCGCGAGCTCCATTGGGATGGAGCCTTGATATGCGCTATCCCGAAGGCGAAGGACAGGTTCCCGTCACGGGTGTATCCTGGAAGGACGCCGTGGAGTTCTGTCATTGGGTGGCCGATACTCGTGGCCTTGAGCACGATCGCGTTCGGCTTGCCACACATGCGGAATTCGTCAGGGTGATGCGCGCGCCGACTCGCCGGGGCATGCACGTGGCGGATAAAGGCTTTTGGAATCGAGTGGGTTTCGCGCGTGGTAGAATCGCTCCGGTCGGGAAGACGGCAAATGATGTGCTGTTCTTCGAAGATGGACAAGTCTATGACTTAATAGGCAATGTCGCGGAGTGGAGCCAGGATGGAGGCACAGACCGGCGCGTCCTTCTCGGCGGCGACTTCAATCAACGCGCCCCGGATTTCGACCCGCTTGAGCCCCGCCCATTTCGAACCGACGCCCGAATGGCGCATGTGGGATTTCGATACGTGATTACCCAGGAGGGGCCATGAGAATTGTGATGATGAAAATGTTTTCTATTGCTTGGTCGAAGGCTTGGGTCTTTGTCCCATTGCTCGGGCTCGTCTTGATGCCCTCCACGCGGGCCTCAGGCGAAATCCTCATCGACGGATCAATCGACGATTGGTCCGGCGTGAAGGTTCTTCCCGTGACCGATATGACGCCCGATCACGACGCTCCGCTCGGAGCCATTCGCTTCATGAAGATTGATGCGGATGACGATTTTATCTATCTGCTCGTTGGGTTCGAGGTGGCTCGTCCCGTTGATTCGCGCACGGATCGGCCCTCGGCGGAGATCGTCGGTTGGGATGACTACTCCTATATCGAACTGGACGTCGATGGCGATGGCGCCTGGGACTATCAGACCCGAATGATTCCCGGCAAGCGCATCGGGCGGAACAACCTCGCCGTGGTTCAAAGAATCGGCACGGGCCGGGGCGGCAAGATCGTTCTTCAGGCCGAAGGGAATAAGGATTACTTTCCGCTGGGGCCGCGAGGGTTCTTTTTGCTGGGCTCACGTGCCGTGGAGCAGCGAATTCCCCGCCTCCCGCTTGGCTTGACCGATGGGACGATCTTCGTCCGAGGCTGTGTGCATTATCGCGATGTTGCCCAGGGGTCCGGCGAATGGGTCAGCGAGTACTTCCCGGGGCCCGATCAGTGGATCGGCCTTGAGCTCAAGCCAAACTCGCGTGGTTTTGGCGCCGGCGAGGCCAGTGCAAAAACCAACCGTGAACTTGAACCCGTCGAACTGCGTGCGGACTTCGAGCTGATGATCGACAAGGAAACGCCCAGGTTGCGCAGCGATTTGATCTATCCCCGTCCCAGACCGATTTCGAGCTCGGCGGATTCCGCGGCCGAGGCCTCGGGCAAGAAGAAGTCGCGCGCTCGCTCTGTGATTACCGTGAGTCCGGGCGCTTCGCCTTCGAGCCGGCCGCCGGCCACCCCGCAAAGCCTTCACGAAAACAGCGGATCGGCGCCGGCCTCATCTCCGGGAGCGCCGAGAGTTTTTCGCAATCCGGCGGCACCTGCGCCGGGCGAATCGCACCCGGACTCCTCCGTCAGGTGATCGTCAGAACACGCTGTCCGCTCCAAAACGGCATCACAGGCCGCATACGATGCAGACTTCAACGCCCTCCGAAGGGGGAATTGCGATGAGCGGCGGAAAAGCTGAACTCGTCGAGTCGGGTGCGATCGTGAAGACACTGAAATGAAACAGTCGATTGTGCATATCGCGCTGGTCGTCAAGGACTACGACGAAGCGATCGCGTTCTATACGGAGAAACTCGACTTCGAATTGATCGAGGATACCTATCAGCCCGAGCAAGACAAACGGTGGGTTGTGGTTTCCCCTCCCGGTTCGGGCGGGGTGACACTGTTATTGGCCAAGGCGTCCAAGCCGATCCAGGAGCCCTTCATTGGG
>JAJFLK010000122.1 GCA_021772735.1 Candidatus Sumerlaeota bacterium
CAGATCGATCCCCGCCTTCGTGTTCGTGTGGTAAGGGCCGTTCGTGATGTATGGGACTTCCTTGTGTGGGACGAGAAACGCCTCATCGCCGAACAGAACGACATCCAGGCTGTCTTTGGGATACCGCGTCGTGATCAGTTCGATCAGCGCCATCGCGACCTTCTTGGCCGGCGTGATCCTGTCTTCGCCATACATCGTCATCGAATGGCTGATATCGATACAAATGACGGTCGCCGCCGCGCTCAGGTGCTCGCGCTCGTGAACTTCCAGATCGTCCTCGGAGAGCTGAATGTTGCCGTGACCGGTCCGCTTCATGCTGTTTTGGATGGAGCGGGTGAAATCGATATCCGCCAGATCGTCGCCGAACTCGTATCCGCGAGTCTCCGGGAGCACGTCGCCGCCGAAGCCGGGCGAAGAGGTCGAGTGATTGCCGATCGCATCGGTGCGCATCGTGGAGAAAAGCTCTTCGAAGGCATCCTGGCGAATCCTTCGCTCGCCCTTGTCGGTCAACTGCATCTTGCCGGTGCGCGGCGCGGGCGCGATGTTCCCGCTCTGTTCGAGGTGCTTCTTGAAATCCTCGATGCTGCGCTCGCCGTCGAAAAAATCGTGCTGATCCCAGAGGTCTTCGAGCCACTTGAGCGCCTGCTCGACATCGCCGCCCGAATGCGAGAGAAGCTGGAGGAACAGCTTCATCACCTTCTCCATATCCATGGATTTGAGCTGCTCGGGATCGAGCTTGGAGTATTGGATTTCCATGGGTGGAGTTTGCTTTCGGATCGTCGGTGCGCGCGTGGCCGATGCGATGCGCCGCGAAATGTTATCGCATTGCCCGGTATGACCTGAACATAGAAATGTTCCTTCGATGGGCTCGGACTGGATTTTGGCCCATTGGACGTGACAATGCATCCAGTGCTGAATTAACTTACGGCAAGCCGCCCTGGGCTATGGCATGGCCCGGTCCTGGAGGGGAAGCACAACGGAAGACCGACCATGATTGATCGATCGATACTCATCATAGACGACGAGGTGCGAATGACCGATTCGCTGGCCCGCCTGCTTGAGGGCGACGGGTATCGCGTTCAGACGGCTAACAGTGGCGCCGAAGGAATCGAGGCGCTCAAGAACCGAAACTTTCCGGTCGTCGTCACCGACCTGCGCATGCAGGGCGTGGACGGGCTCGAAGTGGTTCGATACGTCGATGAGAATCACCCCCGGACGCTCGTCATCGTCGTCACCGGATACGCCTCGACCGAATCCGCGATCGAGGCCCTGCACCATCACGCTTTCGATTATCTGCGCAAGCCCTTCGAATTCGACGCATTCAAGGCCGCGATCGAACGCGCCTTTCATAAGCTCGAAGTCGATCTGCTTCGCGAAGACACTGCAGCGATGCTGACGCACGATCTCAAGGTTCCGTTGACCTCGATCCTCGGTTACGCCTCGATGTTCTACGATCGCGAGACCGGTAAATATCATGATCGAGCCCCGGATTTCGCCGAGATCATTAGAACGAACGCCCAGAAAATGCTCGCGCTCGTGGACAACTATCTCGCTACGTGCCGGGTGGATGCCGACAATTTTCTAATATGTCCGCGCATGGCCCCGTTCAAGCCGTTGATCGACGATATCGTCGAGGTCATCCAGCATGAGGCCGAGCGAAGCGGGTTTCAAATCGAGCTCCCCGGTGAGATCGACCCGCCCGAAGTCGTCTTCGATGAGAGCCAGGTCTATCGCGCATTGAGCAATCTCCTCCAGAACGCGGTCAAGTACGGCGACCCGGCCGAGCCGGTCCGAATCATTATAGAACGTCTCGAAGGCGAGGCGTCCTCGATCGGCAAGCCGGCGATCAAACTTGAGGTCGTCAACCTCGCGCCCGATGTCCGGCCAGAGTCGCTCCAGGGGCTCTTCGGGCGATTTAAACGGGCGCAGCCGAACTCGGGCATTGAGGGCTCCGGTATTGGGCTTTATGTTGTCGATGCGGTCGCCCGAGCGCACGGAGGCCATGCGGGCGCGGAATGCCTCGATGGCGGACGGGTCAGCTTTTCTATCGTCTTCCCGCTCGATCTTGATCCCATTGAGACATCCTCGGATTGATGCCCCTCCGTTCCGGCCTCGGCAGGTTCATGAGGCCTCGCCAAATTCCATTACACTATCCGGCGCTTCTGGCCGGGGAACCGCGCCCGACAGCTCACCCACGAAAGAAGCCTGCAAAATTCAATGAGCAAGAAGCGAAAAACCCCAACCCCGCCCGCGTCGCACCCGTCCCAAAAGCCGATGGTCAGCATCGCGGGTATCCGCGGCGTCGTCGGCGCGAGCCTGCGTCTGGACGAATACATCAACTACGCGCAAGCGTTCATGGCCGATCTGCGCCCGCGCCGCATCGTCGTGGGAGGAGATACGCGCCTCTCGCGCGAGATGCTTCGGCATCTTGTCTTCTCAGCCGCGATCGCCTCAGGCGTTGAGGTTCTCGATCTCTGCGTTGCCCCGACGCCGACCGTCGGGCTGATGGTCCGTCACCTGCGCGCCGGCGGCGGCATCGCCCTGACGGCGAGCCATAATCCCGCCCAGTGGAACGCGCTCAAATTTTTCTCCTCGCGCGGGACGTTCCTCACGCCAGGCGAATTCTCCGACATTTTGAAGGCGTATGAGTCCAAAGCCTTCCACCGCGCGCGAGTCGGGAAGCTCGGCCGGGTGACGGTCGTCCCGGACCCTCTGGGCCCGCATCTGAAACGATTGCTTGCCGCGCTGCCTGTCGCCGCGATTCGCCGCCGCCGCTTCAGAGTGGTTCTTGACGCGTGCAACGGCGCGGGCCTCGAGCTTGCCCTGGCAATGTTTGCCAAGCTTAAAGTCGGCGTCGAAATCATTCACGGCGACCGGGAACGCAAGTTCGAGCGCGAGGCCGAGCCGCTCGCCAAAAACCTGCGCAAACTGCGCCACGCGGTCCGGGATAACGACGCCGATGTCGGATTCGCGCTCGATCCGGATGCGGACCGGCTGGCCATCGTCGACGAGGCAGGACGCGCACTGGGCGAGGAGCGGACGATCGCGCTTGCGGCGGATTACGTTCTGGGCCACTCGCAGCGCCGGCCCATAGTTGTCAATCTTTCGACCACCCGGGCCGTGGATGACGTCGCCGCGCGCCACGGCGTCGAGGTTTATCGCACTCGGATCGGCGAAGCCCATGTGGTCGATTGCATGCGAACGGTCAAAGGGGCGATCGGCGGCGAGGGCAACGGCGGCGTGATTTATCCCCCGATCCACATGGGCCGGGATTCGGCAACGGGCATGGGACTGATCCTCGCGCACATGACCCAATCGAGCGGCGCTGGGCGCAATCGCGCCCCTCTTTCGCAAATCAACGGGGCGATTCCCGATTACGTCATGGTCAAAGACAAGATCCAGTTGCCCGAGCGTGAGGCGATCGGCCCCCTTCTGGCTGATCTCAAGTCCCGGGCTGCCGAATTGGACCCCTCGGCGCGTATTGACAAAACCGACGGCGTCAAGATCAGCCTCGCGGATCGCTGGCTGCATGTGCGCGCTTCGGGAACCGAACCCATCGCGCGGATTTTCGCCGAGGCTCCGACCAAAGCGGCTGCGCAAGCCCTGATCGATTGGGCGCGCCAGGCGATAAGCTGATTCTCGTGCGCCCTCCCAGCTTCCATCCGCTCGCGACCGTGGCCACCGGATCATAATTCAGTTAGGGTGGATGTCCCCGACGCTGGACAAATCGGCCCGATCCGGGGAGCGGAAGCAACAAACAGATTTTATCACGCGCGATAGGACGGGGTCCGCCTTGACCGAAGACAAAGCAAAAGACGCAAAAAAGAAAAACAAACGCTCGTTCAGATCCTCGTGGGGCGAGGCGCGCAAATTACTCTATGCGCGCCGCAAGCGCCTGATGATCGGCCTCGGGCTCATCCTCGTCGGACGGGCCGCAAGTTTCGTCATGCCTCTGACGCTCAGGTATCTCGCTGATGAGGTCATCGGCAATGGGCGCCATGAACATCTCCTGTGGCTGGCCCTGGCCGCTGCGGGAGCGACGATCATCCAATCCGGGGCGACATTTTCTCTCTCCCAGCTCCTTGGAGTCGCGGCGCAGAAGTCGATCAATGAGATGCGTATCACCGTTCAGGCTCACGTTTCCCGCCTGCCAGTCTCGTATTTCGATTCGACCAAGAGCGGCGTTGTCATCTCGCGCGTGATGAATGACGCGGACGGTCTGCGCAACCTCGTGGGCACGGGACTCGTCCAGGTGATCGGGGGCATCCTGACGGCCTTCGTCGCGATGATCGCCCTGTTTTGGCTGAACTGGCAATTGACGTGCGTGATGCTCGGCGTCCTCATCGTTTTCGGCGGAGGCCTGGCTTACACCTTCAAACGGCTGCGGCCGCTGTTTCGCGATCGGGGCAAGATCATCGCCGATGTCACAGGTCGCCTGGGCGAGACCATCGGCGGCGTCCGCCTGATCAAGGCCTACACGGCCGAGAAGCGCGAAGATCTCGTCTTCGCCAAGGGCGCGCATCGCATCTTCCGCAACGTCGCCAAATCGATCACTGCCGTCTCGGCCGTAACCGCCTCGACCACGCTCCTGTTCGGCCTGATCGGCGTGCTGGTGATGATCGTCGGCACGAGAGCGATCATCGCCGAAACGATGACCCCCGGCGACTGCCTGATGTATGTCTTCATGATCGGCCTGGTCGCCACGCCGATGATCCAGCTTAGCAATATCGGAACGCAAATCACCGACGCATTTGCCGGGCTGGATCGTATTCGCGAGATTCTCGACATGCCGACCGAGATCGACGCCGACGAGGATCGCGAGGCTCTAACCACGATCCGCGGAGATCTCGATTTCGAGAACGTACATTTTGAATACGAGGAGGACGCCCCGGTATTGAAGGGCGTCTCTCTGCGCGCCCAAGCGGGAACGACGACCGCGCTTGTCGGCTCCAGCGGTTCGGGCAAATCCACTCTGATTAGCCTCGCCATGGCGTTTAACCGGCCTACCGAGGGTCGAGTGCTCCTCGACGGGCGGCCCCTGAACGAAGTCAAGTTGGCCGATTATCGCAGCCATCTCGGGGTCGTGATGCAGGAGAATTTCCTCTTCGACGGCACGATCGCGGAGAACATCCGCTTCGCCCGTCCGCGCGCAAGCGAGCAAGAGCTCGATCGCGTCGCGCGCATCGCGCATGTCGATGAGTTCGCGCTGTCCTTCGAGGACGGATACGAAACGGTGGTCGGCGAGCGGGGCGTTAAGCTCTCTGGAGGCCAGCGCCAGCGGATCGGCATCGCGCGGGCCATCATGGCCGACCCCAGGATTCTGATCCTCGACGAGGCCACTTCGAGCCTGGACAGCGAATCCGAGGCGTTTATCCAGGACGGCCTCGAAGCGCTACGCAAAGGCCGGACGACGTTCGTCATCGCGCATCGCCTGTCCACGATCCAGAGCGCGGATCAGATCCTCGTCCTCGAAGACGGCGAGATCGTCGAGCGCGGCACACACGATGACTTGCTCGCGATGGACGGCCGGTATCGGCAGCTCTACGACAAGCAATACCGCTTCGAACTCAATCGATTCATCAACCCCGGCGAGGACTTCACGCCCGAACCGGCGGGCTCGGGGAAGGCCTAAATCTGCAGCGAGAGGAATAGGGGAGAGAAGAGAAACCACAGATTACGCAGATTTCACAGATTTAAGAAAAAGAGAACCGCAGGGGTCAAAGGGCGGCACAAGCGAGCATGCACCGCGCACATAGGTAATCCCTCTTTTGAATCTGTGAAATCTATGGTTCCTCTTCTTTTCTTCGCGCCTTCGCGTGAACAAGACTCTTCCTCTTCTCCTTGAGCCCATTGATCCCCGTGGTTCAATTTGGATTTTCTCGATTTGATTTCGGCCGCGAACTCTACTCGCCCAGATCCTCAAGCCCCTTGATCGCGTTTTTGTGTCCGGGGTAGATCTCAAGCGCCTTGTTGTATTCGGCCCGTGCCTCGTCTTCGCGGTCCATTGAGGCGTAAATATCGGCCAGTGTGATGTGATAATTCTCTTCTTCGGGGCGCTCTTCAATGACCTCCTTGGCTTTGACAAGCGCCTCTTCGGACTTGCCTTCGGCATTCAAGATCTTGGCTTCGACGTTCTTGCCTTCGACGGGGTCGAGTTCGGCAATGGGTTTGAGCACCTCGCGTGCTTTCTCCGTGCTCCCGCCGACCAATCTGGGGGCTTCGATGTAGAATTGGATCAGGTCGCGCCGCGCGTCCATGTTTTCCGGGTCCAGCTCGACTGCTTTGACGAAACCCTTCTTGATCTTCAACGCGTATGGCAGTTGCCGCATGGTCGAGACCGTGCGCGCCTTGGTGCCATTGGCCCGGGCGGCCCAATGCCAGTATTCGCCGTTGGTCTCTTCGAGATCGACGGCCTTCTCGAAATGCTCGATGGAGAGATTGTATTCATCCAGTTCGAACGACACGCGACCGAGCCAGAAGTGACCAAGCGGATTGTCCGGCTCGGAGTCGGCCACAGCCTGGAACTCCACCCGCGCCTCTTCCCATTTCTTATCGTCAAAGTGCTTCCGGCCCTCTTCGATCGATCCGGCCGATGCCGGGATCGCCGCGCAGGTCAGGGCGACCGCCGCGCCTATCAACATCAAATTCCGAATTCGCTTCGCCATATCCATAACTTTCCCCTCCGCCTCGTGTTTCCAAGTTTGTCCGGCAGATTTCCCGCCAGATCTCCCGGCACAAATCGCCACCGTGCCGGCTGCCGCTCGTTTGGTGCCCCAGCATTTCGCCGGGTGCGGGGGGAGTTGTCAAAGCTCAATTTGCTCGCCGCATGTTGTCCGCAGCCAGCCCGACGCGCCTTACCCGGCCTATCAAGAGGACTCGGCAAGGTCGGCCGAGGGTTTGGGGAGGGGGCGAAAAAGGATGAATGTCAGGTCGTCCGGCTTGGAAGGCTCCCCCTCGCGGGCCTCGTTCATCCGGCGCCGGCAGGTCTCGGTAAGCAGCCGGGCAGCTTCCTCCAACGGTCCTGCCCGGATGATCTCAACAATCTCATCCTCGGACATATTATCGAAGAGTCCATCCGAAGCCAGGAGGACCGAATCGCGATCGGCGAGGGTAAGGGCCGCGCCGACCTCGATTCGCATCTCGGGGCTGCCGACGATGTTCGAAATGTAATGCCGATCGACATGATGGAGGGCGTCCTCGCGCTCAATCAGTCCGGATTCGACCCCGTACCCGACCGGGGAATGAGCGACGGTCGCCAGCTTGATGCGGCCGCGCTGACCGACGATGAGAATCTCGCAATCGCCGACGTGATAAGGCCTCACCCGCCTGCCTTGGATCTCCAGAACGGTCAGGGCCGTCCCCGCGCCGATCCCCATCTGCTGGATGACCTCGTTGGCCGCTTCGATGCCGTTCAGGATGCCGACGCGCGGCTCGGACTCCGCATCGGCGTTCTCCAGCGCTGCTCCGGCCAGCCGCTTGACCGCGACGCCCGAAGCCTGCTCGCCGCCCGGCCTGCCGCCCATCCCATCGGCGACGATCAGCATGCCTCCGGCCCCGCCCAGAGAGACGACACCAGCGGCGTCCTCGTTCGGGCTCTCCTTGCCGGGGCAGCGCGAGGTGAAGACGCAACCCGTCCCGCCCGCCACTGCGAAGGAGGTCACTTCGACCAGCACCTCTTCAAGCAGCAGCAGCGTGCATTCGACGGACGACATGGGTGTGACTCGAACCTCCAGCCCGTAAGAAGACAAAGCCGGAGGCCCTTGGTCAAGCTAAGTTGCCCCCGGCAATCCAGATTCATCCGGATCAATCCCAGAGCCGGGTCACCCGGAATCAGTGCCACGACGGATTTCCCGCAATAAACGGGGCATACGGACCGTCTCCCATTATTGGAACGTAACCAGCCTGCTCCGCGCCTCGCGCGCCCACTAATCTATGACCACCGGAATACGGCCGAGACCATGAGGACGACGCCCCGCAAATCAGGAGGAACCAACTTGCCGAAAAATTTGAAATTTTCCACCACGAAGAAAGGGCCCATGCGCCCATCCACCGCTCTGGCTCTTCTCGCGTTGCTCGCCGTCTCGGCCTCGCCGGCCCGCGCAGACCTCTGGGCGGTGGTCACCAACACCGGCTCGAACACGGTCTCGGTGATCGACGTCGCCACCGGGACCGTCATCAACACGATCGCCGTCGGCACGGCGCCGATCGGGATCGCCGTGGACCGGCGCCTGAACCGGGCCTTCATCGCGAACAGCGCAAGCGCCTCGCTGACGCGGATCAATCTGGCCAACGATCTGGTCGATTCGATCTCGATGCCGGGCTCGCTGCCCGAATCGGTCGGCGTCGCCGATAAGGGCGATCTCGTCGTCGTCTCTTCCATGGAATTCGTCTCCGTGCCTCCCTCGTCGGCCGGGCGCGTCTACATCCTCGGCGCGGGCGAAGGCGGGCTCACGCTCGATTCGTCCATCCTCGTCGAAGACGACCCCGAGGGCATCGTCGTATTCGAAGAAAGCAACGATTTCTGGTTCGCCTCGGATCTGAAAGTCCAGGAGGTCGACCTCACGGGTCTGCCCATCGTGGCCGCCGACGTCATCACGGGCATCGACGGCGTCGATGATTACGAGCATGTCGCTGTGCGCGCCGACAAAGCCGTCCTCTTCGCGACCAATGCCGCCGCGAACCAGGTCGAGGTTATCAGCCTTTCGACCGAAGTCATTCTGGCCTCGGTGACGACGGGGAACGACCCCGAGTTCGTCGCCACGCGTCCGGGCTCAAACGATGTTTATGTCTCCAACCAGGCGGGCGGCACCGTCACGGTTTTCTCCGGAGTGACGCCGTTCGGGGTGATCGGGACGGTCACGCTGACCGGCGCCACTCCCAAGGGCATCGCGTTCCTGCCCGATGGCTCAGAGGCATGGGTCGCGATGGCGGGGAGCGGTCGAATCATCCGGATCAATACGACGACCCGGACCGAGATTGCACCGATCCTCGTGGGCACTTCACCCGAAGAGATTGTCATCCTCGACGTGCCGACCGGCGCCGAGCTCGTGAACGATCCCGGGACGCTGACTTTTGGCTCGACCGCCACCAGTAGCCCGCCGCTCGTCAAGCCGTTCGATCTCACGAACACCGGCAGGAGCGTCGCAACGGTCACCGGCTACACCATAACCGGCGTTGATGCCGGTGATTTCACGGCGCCAACGGGTCCGCTGCCGACGATTCAGCCCGGAGAAACCGTGACACTGAGCGTCTCGTTCTCGCCCTCGGATTTCGGAACTCGGAACGCGATTCTCTCGATCGCCTCGAACGACCCGCTGAGCCCGGCGACGCTCACGCTGGTCGGGATAGGCCCG
>JAJFLK010000123.1 GCA_021772735.1 Candidatus Sumerlaeota bacterium
AGTTCAACTCGCCCCTTCTCGCGCCCTTCCGCCTCACCGAGAAAAGGCGTCTGGCGGTCTCGCAATTGGCCCGGGCGCTCGCGTCTCAGAGCATCGATAAGTTCTTCCTCATCGAGCTTTACAACAACGGCATCCGGCGGCTCAAACCGGGCTCGACCGAAGACGCCGTCACCCGGCTATACCGCGCCATGGATGTGCTCGCCCAGTGGGTGCTGACCCGGGATTTCGATATCGATACGAACGACGCGGACACGCGCAAGATTCCGCCGCGCGATCGCGTCGCGTTCGAGGCCATGCGCTCGGTCGAAGACGGCACCGTGAAGATCGGGCTGCGAAAATCGTACGACCTTCTGATCTTGCTTGGCACCGGTGTCGGCGAGCGATTCAGGAAATCCGAAGACCTGCGCCATCTGCTGGGGACTCGCTCCACATCGATTCTTGCGCACGGGATGAGCCCGATCGAACTGGCCGAAGCCGCTCGGTATTTCTCGGCCGGTCGCGATCTGTTCATGGTCGAGATTCCGGATTTCGATGAACTGAGCGCCCTGCTCCAGTTTCCCTGGCTCGAAGCTGACGAAATCCCGGGGCAGGTCGATCATGGAACCGGCCCCGATTCGTTCCCCGTGGGTCAATTGCTCAAGGGCATTTGACCCGATTCGCACCGGGGTCGGAGTCATGAAAAAATTGAATTTAGGGGCTTGACACAAATGAGATTGAGAATTAGTCTCAATCTCAGCCGCGCGGGTTCTCACGATCTCGGGGATGGCTTGTCCGTCAAATCAAATGTGCCGAGGCACCGACCGAGAGGGGTTTAAGGGTTATGGAAAAAAAGAAGGCAAGAGCCGGGTTTACACTGATTGAATTGCTCATCGTCGTCGCCATTATCGCGATTCTAGCGGCGATCGCAGTCCCGAATTTTCTCAACGCGCAGGCCCGCGCCAAGGTTTCCCGGGCCAAGTCCGACATGCGAGCTGCCGCAACGGCAATCGAATCTTTCCGCGTCGATAACAATGAGTATCCCGAAGGCACGGACAATCCGGCCCGGATGCCGCAGCAGGTGGTCGATTTCCTGGGGCCGCTCGCGCCGGGCTTCTATTCGCTTCGCACCCGAGGGACAGCCGGAGAGATCGCCGGCATATCGTTCTTCACGCTGACCACTCCGATCGCTTACATCACCTCGATGCCGGGTGATCCATTTGCCGGAAGCGGGAGCGTCCTGCCGTTTGCATACCGCAACGCCAAGTCAACCGGCGACGGATGGGTTCTGACCTCGGTGGGTCCCGATTCGGACCTCCTGGCCCCGGGGGGAGTCGGCACAACGAACACAGCCAATCCCTTAAGCACCGCGAGCGATACGGGCGTTCCGGCACGAATCGGCGACATCAACGAGCGCGGCGTCATCCACATGATCGAAGGCACTTCATACACGGAGCCCGAACGCCAGTTGATGCGGCTGTGGCTTGAAGATTTGAGTTACGACCCCACGAACGGCACGATTTCGGACGGCGACATCGTGCGTTATTCGGGCGTGCCGCGCTGAATCGATTGCGAACCCTCGAAGCAAACTGATTTCCCAGGCGGCGGCTCACCAACGAGCCGTCGCTTTCTTATAGGGTCCATCATTCGGGCTCCTCGCCCGGCGGGTAGGCGACGAGAAAGCCGCCCTGCTTGATCAGAATCATTCGACCGATCGTCCGCAGCCGCGAACCCCGGGCGGCGCGCGCGGCGAACTTGACGGCTTCATCGACGGTACGAAATCCGGGCGGATGCGCTCGACGGCTCAGGCGCCAGATCCATCGGCGCACGATCACGCGACGCAAATCGTCGCCAGCGTATTTCCAGATCGGATTGCGCAGATCGAGACGTTCGGTCGCCGGGGCATTCGCATCAGAGACCAGCAGATCGAGTATCGTTCTGGCGGCCTGATCCAAAGCGCGCGATTCGGATTCGATCAATTCACCGGCCCGGACGATATGCGGCACGATATCGTGCTCCATCCTATCGTTGACCTGCGGCAGGATTTCGCCGCGCACCCAGGCCCGCTTGCGACGAGTGTCGGCATTGCTTGGATCCTCGCGCCAATCCAGGCCGCGCGCGGTCAGGTATTCGCGCAGCGTGGCGCGTCGAATCGAAAGCAGGGGACGGATCACGATCAGACCGTCCTGGCCGTCCTTACCGCGGAGGCTCTCCACCTGACGGATCGAAGCCAGCCCGGTCGGCCCACTCCCGGAGAACAGGCGCATGAGGAACGTCTCGGCGCGGTCGTCGGCCTGGTGCGCGAGCAGGAGCGAAACGGCCCCGGATTTTTCGAGCGCGCCGGCGAAGAACTTGTGGCGCGCCTCGCGCATGCGATCTTCGGATCGTGTATTCCCCGCGCGGATCGGGCGCAGACGCCCCGTGATGCACACGACGCCGAGCTCCCGGCACCGCGCCGAGACGAATTCGGCTTCCGAGCGGCTCTCGCTCCTCTGGGCGTGATCCAGATGCGCGACGGTGAGCCGCCAATCGAAGCGCTCGCGGACCCGCGCACACAACGCGAGAAGCGCCATCGAATCGCCGCCGGCCGAGCAACCGATCACAAGGCTCGAACCGGGCGCGAGTGCCCCGAGAGAACTGCACACGGCGGCGAACTCACGCTCGGTATCATGCACGATCTTCGGCCTGCGTTTGGTTCTGGGCGCGAGCTTGGGTCTTGACGCGGGCTTTGGCTTCGATTTGGGCATTTGATCTCCAGAAATTTAGAACGATCGCCGGGATGCACGCACGAATATTGGCTGCATCGCAAAAGCTACGAACCGGCTGCGGCGGCGCTCTTGTAAGTCATCTCGCGCTCGGGGAGGTCCGCGACGAGCGCGGCGAATTTATCGAGCACGATGGCGCT
>JAJFLK010000124.1 GCA_021772735.1 Candidatus Sumerlaeota bacterium
CGACCCCGCCGAGCACGACGGGCAGCGACGGCGTGGAGGCGTCCACTATCCGAAGGCCGCCTTCCTGATCTGCGATATAGACGGTCGTGCCGACGACGAAGGTATCGGCCGGGGTTCCCGGTGTCGGCGCCGTGCCGATGATCGCCGGGGTGTTATCGAGAATGAAAAGTCCGTTGACCGCGACGTAGGTCGTTCCCGCCGATCGCTCGACGCCGCGAACGGTCGAGGGAACGATGAAGATGCCGGTCTGCGCGGGAGCCGTCGGCACGGTTACGTCCACGACCAGCATTCCCTGGGTCGAAGCGGCGATATATAGATCGGTGCCGTCGATTTCGAGATCGCGCGGAAGCTCGGTCGGCTGGAACCTCGAAAGCAACCCGGGGGACGCAGGAGTGGAAACGTCGAGGATCTTGACGCCTTTCAATTCATCGGCGACGTAAGCCACGCCGGCCGCGACGGCAAGTTCCTGTGAGAATGTCGGCGGCTCGTATGAGCCCAGGGTGCTGATGCTCGCCGGAGCCGCAGCGTTGAGCACTTGAAGGCCCAGCTTTTCGTTCGCCACGAATGCGTTCGTGCCGATCGGGGAGACGTCGAAGGCGGGATCGACCGTCGCGAATGAACCCGCGATCACCGGAGAGCCGGGCGTGGTGATGTCGGCGATCTGGACGCCACCCGAAAGATCGGCTATCCAGGCCCGCGTCGCGTCGACGCGCACATGAAAAGCCGAGCCGGGGGTATCGACCGAACCAAGAAGAACCGGATTGAGCGAGTCCGTATAATCGACTTCATGCAGGCCCGCGGAGCCCGAAGCGACGTAGACCGTCGTCCCGGAGACGGCCACATCGAAAGCCATGCCGGCCACGGCCAGACTGCTCGTGATGCCGATGTTCGCCGGGACGGTGGTCGAGACGAGGACCAGCCCGCCACCGTCGTCGGCAACGTAGGCTCGCCCACCCGGCGCCAGCGCGACGGCGAAGGCGCGACCCGGCGTCACGATGCTATCGAGAAGCATCGGCATGGCCGGAGTCGTGATGTCGATCGTGTGGACGCCGCCGTCAAAATCGGCGACGACCGCGAGGGTTCCGAGCAGGTCCACGCCCAGAGCGAATCCTGGGGTATCAAGCGAGCCGATTAGCGTCGGGCTGGCCGGCACGGAGACGTCTACCACGAACATGCCTGCTTCTTCGGCGACGACATACGCCGTCGTTCCGCTGATCGCAATATCTCGGACGAAATCGGGCAGCCGGAGCCGACCAAGCGGGACGGGACTGGCAGGCGTCGAAACATCGACGACTGTCAGATGCACGCCCTCGCCCAGATAAGCAATGGAGCCCTGGGTCTGGACCGCGAGCGCGCTCCCGCCGATCGAACCCGAAAGCTGAAGCGATTGCCCCAGAGCGGTCGAATTGTATTGAAGAACCACGCACAGGAACGCGACCGCGACAGCAATCAGCGAGGGGTTCAAATATGGCGCCTGCGGAGCGTGTCCGGCGTCGGCCGAACTTGATGTGTGACTCATGGTTTTCAGTTGTACACCTGACGAGAAAAGGATGATGGCGACATGCCAATCCGGCAGTCTACATTATAGGCTCAAATCGGCTTGTCATCCCCGATTTTTTGGTCCGATTATTTGGCCCTGTTATTTCGCCGTATTATTTCGCCCTGTTATTGGGCCCCTGCGCGATCGGACGCAGAACACTCGGACGCAGAACGCACGGAGAAAGAGATTCTTGGGCAAGAGCAAAAAGCACGACACTCCACGAGGATTGATCCTGGCCGTGATCGGCACGGATACGGAAATCGGGAAGACGATCGTCGCCGCGGGCCTCGCGCGATCGATTGCTCGTCTTGGAGTTAACGCCGGAGTCTTCAAGCCGTTCGCGAGCGGCGCGGTGCGCAGTGGCCGAGGCGAGCTTTTCTCTGAGGACGCCGATCTGTTGGCCCGCGCGGCGGTCCGGACGGCGGATTCTCGGGCGAAATCGTCAGGCGGCGGAGGGTCTCGCGCCGAAAAAGAAAAGCTAGATCGCCGCGCTGAAGCGACCGGCGAGCTTTTCCGTGCTCCCCTCGCCCCGCTCGCCGCCGCCCAGGCAGAGGGGCGCCGCGTTGATCTCGCGACGGTCCTGCGCCGGACGCGTGCCACCGCGCGCAGGCACGACTTGACGATCGTAGAAGGCTGCGGTGGGTGGAACGTGCCGCTCACACCGAGGCTCACGACGGCTGATTTTTTCGAGCGGCTTGGAGCGCCCGTCCTGATCGTCGGCCGCGCGGGCCTGGGGACGATCAATCATTGCCTTCTGACGCTCGAAGCCGTCCGCGCTCGACGGTTGCGGTCTGTCGGATTTATTTTAAATCGCGCGCAGCCCGGCAAACCCGGCAAGGCGGAGACCGGGAATCCCGAGATGCTTCGTCGGTTCTCAGGGCTGCCGGTCTGGGGGCCGTTGGCCCACCGGCCCAGCCTGGCCCGCCCACGCCTTCACCTTGTCGATGAACGGCAACTGCACGACCTGCGCGATGAGGCGGGCGAGATCGTAAGATTGCTGAGCCGCATCGATGGAGAGGCGTGAGGGGTCTGGGTTGACTGGTTTTGCATTGAGCCTCTTTCTCTATCAAATCCGCCTTTTCCCTATCCGCCTTCATCTATTTCCATTACCATGCAGTCTGGTTGTTTATGCTCTGTTGCTTAACTGATCTGGGAAACGATGGAAGCCAGGATGAAGGATTCAAAACCTCGAACGCTCAGGCAATTGAAACGCGACTGCCGACGGGCGCTTTATTTTGAAGCTGTGCCGATGTGGCGAGGCACGCGCGCGGCCTTGCGCCAGGCTGTCCGCCGGGCATTGAAACCCGTGCGCCGCAACGTCGAGTGGATGCTGCGCGTCGTGCGCGAGGCACGCTTTGCCGCGCTGGTGGCCGTGGCGGTCTTGGCAACGGGGCTCGGTGGCTCGGCCCAGGCTGCCATTGAACTTTCAGACATCGCAGCCGGCAATGGCGGCTTCTCGATCGACGGCAGAGGATTCATGGACAGATTGGGCCGCAGCGTCTCGGGCGGGGGCGACATCAACGGCGACGGCCTGGCCGATCTGATTATCGCCTCCAAGAGGGCTAATCCAAATGGGTATAACTCCGGCCGCACGCACATGGTCTTAGGCAAGACCTCGGGCGAGCTCATTCAGCTTTCGGACGTGACTGCCGGTATAGGTGGTTTCGCGATGGACGGCGAATCAGCCTATGAAGGTAACGGAGTAGATGTTTCGGCGGCCGGTGACGTCAACGGCGACGGTCTGGACGACTTACTCATCGGAGCCTATCATGCCTCTGCCCTCGGGTTTAGGGCTGGTCGGGGGTACGTCATCTTCAGTCCGATCACGCCGCCGTTCGTGGCTCCTGCCGATGTTCCGCGCTCTGCTGTCTACAATGCCTTCAGCCGGGCGGGCGATGGACCGGGCGGGAACCCGATCGTGCCCACGGTCGTCGGCGATTCGCGCGTGACGATCGATTGGCCGGACGATGATTTCGGAAGCGGGAGTTTCGGCTTCGCGTCCTCCAAAGAGCGCATCGTGCTCAATCGCAATAATTTCCCGATCCGGGGCCTTGAACCTATCGGTAACGTCGCCCGGGTCTGCTGGGGCGTTCTGACCGACCGGCCCGGCGCAGGCTCCGCCGAGATTACGTTCAAGTATCTGGACCATGAAATCGCCGGAATCGCGCTGGGCTCTGAAACCGATCTCGCCATCTTCGCGGCCGAGGAATTCATCGGGCCATGGATCAAACTGCCGACCACAATAGACGCGGCGCGCAATACCGCCCGCGTGACGTCGGACCTGAGCGTTTTCAGGCACTTCGCCCTGGCCGAAGGCGCGACCGCCTCTGTCATGCCCGCCAACGCGGCCGAGCATTTCGATCAGTATCCATAGAGCGCCGGAGAAAAATCGAGCCTGTCCCCCTTTGGGCGCATCTTGCTCCAGCTACGTAGTGGAGTAGAATGGGACGGGCCCAAAGG
>JAJFLK010000125.1 GCA_021772735.1 Candidatus Sumerlaeota bacterium
CAGCGCCCTGCTGATGGCGGGCCTGGACGGCGTCGAGAACAAGATCGACCCGGGCAACCCTCTGGACAAGAACCTCTATGACCTGCCGGCCGAAGAAGCCAAGCTGGTCATGAAGGTTCCCGGCTCGCTCGAAGAGGCGATGACCGCTCTGGAAGGCGATCACGACTTCCTGCTCAAGGGCGATGTCTTCACCGAGGATGTCATCGAGGAATGGATCAGCTACAAGATGAACGAGGTCGACCAGCTCCGGTTGCGGCCTCATCCTTACGAGTTCCATCTGTATTACGATCATTAGAATCCGACGATTCGGATTGTGAATCGGACAAATCAAGGCGGCCGGAAACTTCTCCGGTCGCCTTTTCGGTTTGCGCGGCGGCGTCGCATGGTTAGAATCCTTGTTCGCCGGAGAAACTGGAAATTCGGGACAGTCCCCTAATTCCCTTAAAAGCGTTCGGCCTTCAAAAGTCAGTCAGGGAAATAGGTAACTGTCCCGAATTTCCCTGCTTCAGATCCAGTGGGAACCTATATGAGCGAAAGCGAACCAACCACCGGCGGCAGGGATCCGAGGCGCGGCGTTCTGAACCTGCTTGTCGTGCTTGTGCTACTGCTTACCGGGGTGATTGTCTTTCAATCGGTCGGCCGTTCGCGATGGGCGAGGCTGACCCCGGGTTACCAGCCGCAGGCTGTGACGGCCCGTGGCGACCTTGCCGCAGATGAAATCCTGACCATTGATCTGTTCGAGGCCTCTTCGCCCTCGGTCGTGCATGTGACGAACTTGGGCCTGAGGCGCGGGGCGTTCACGCTGGACGTCGCGAAAATCCCGCAAGGCACCGGCACGGGGATCCTGTGGGATACCGATGGGCATATCGTGACGAACTATCACGTCGTGCGCCAAGCCGGGGCCCTGGAGGTGACGTTGTGGGATCAGAGCTCGTGGCCGGCGGTCAAGGTCGGTGAAGTGCCGACGCGCGATATCGCCGTGCTCAAGATCGACGTGCCGCCCGAAAAGTTGCGATCTCTGCCGATCGGGACGACGAACAATCTGCGGGTCGGCCAGAAGGTCTTCGCCATCGGCAATCCATTCGGGCTCGATCAGACGCTGACGACCGGTGTCATCAGCGGTCTGGGCCGCGAGATCACGACGTTCGGCGGCCGGACGATCCAGGACGTCATCCAGACCGACGCGGCGATCAACCCGGGCAACTCGGGCGGGCCGCTGATCGACAGCGCGGGACGCCTGATCGGCATGAACACGGCCATCGCCAGCCCCTCGGGCGCCTCGGCGGGTATCGGGTTTGCCATTCCGGTCGATTCCATCAACGACGTCGTCACGCAGCTTATCCGCCACGGCAAGATCGTGCGGCCGGGCCTCGGCGTCATGATCGCCCGGTGGCAGATCACCGAACGCGCGGGCCTGGAGGGGGCGCTCGTGCTGAGCGTTGTGAGAGGCGGCGGCGCGGATCAGGCCGGATTGCGGCCGACGCTGCGCACCAGCGATGGACGATACATTCTGGGCGACCTGATTGTCGCGCTGAACGAGACGGCCATCAAGACGGACACGGATTTGACCGCCGCGCTGGAGGACCGCCGACTCGGAGAGACCATCGAACTGTCGATTATTCGCCAGGGCCAATCGATCAAAGTGCCGGTCACGCTGGGAGTCTTGCCGGAGTGATGCGCGGCCGAGCGTGATCGGCCGAATCACGCGTTCGCGATAAAAGTTCGGGCCGACGAGTCACAGGAATTAAGGGAACCGTTCCCGTAATCGAGACCTCGCTTGAGATGCGCGCCATCGCAGATAGAACCGATGCTCATCTTTGACAATCTTTGTCACCCATGATACTCTGCTTGGAATGGAGGCACGCCGATCATGAATGTATCCCTGACCCCCCAGCTCGAGAAGCTCGTCCAGGAAAAGGTCGCCTCGGGCCGTTACAACTCCGCCAGCGAAGTCGTCCGCGAGGCCCTTCGGCTGTTCGAGGATAAGGAACGTCTGCGCCGGCTTCGATTCGAAAAACTCAAGAAGCAGGTGGCTGCCGGCCTCGAAGCCCTCGACCAGGGTGAATACATCGGGTTGGACAGTAAGGGGCTGGAGCGTCACATGGAGGACGTCAAGGTCCGGGGCCGAAAACGGCTTGCCAAAAAGAAGACTTCGGCCAAGTGAAGCGATACCGATTAGGTTCCCCCGCAGACCGGGATCTTGACGAAATCTGGGATCACATTGCCGAAGACAATCCAACCGCCGCGGATCGCGTCATCGATTCGCTTCACGAGAAGTTCCGATTGCTCACGAATCATCCGGACATCGGACGCGAATGCGACGAACTCGCGCCGGGTCTTCATCGCTTCTCCGCAGGGAGCCACGTCATTTTCTACCGCATCGCGCGACGGCACATCGAAATCGCTCGCATTCTTCACGGAGCGCGAGACATCGAGGCGATTTTTGAGGAGAAGAAGAGCGAATAGTGAATGAACTCGCTCGAACGCCCCCCCGGTTGTCGCCGGCGGGTCGGGCATCAAGACGGCTACGGACTTGTTCGCTTCGCTCGCGGATCGCCGCCTCGGCGAGACCGTCGAACTGACGATCATTCGCCAGGG
>JAJFLK010000126.1 GCA_021772735.1 Candidatus Sumerlaeota bacterium
GGCGATTTCTTCACCGGCTTCGGCTTGGGCGACGCAAGCGGCCTGTTCGCGTCGATCTCGCTTACCGAGCGTAACCTGTTCGGCGAGGCACGGGATCTTTCGCTACGGGCGCAGGTAGGCTCGCGTGCCTCAAGCGCCACAGCGCGTTACTTCGACCGGCACTTCCGCGATACCGACGATACGTTCGAGGCAAAGATCTTCTATAATACGTTCAATCGGACCGGGTATCGCGAGACCGTCGCCGGAATTAACGGCGAGATCACGCGGCGGCTTTATGGAGATTGGATCGGCGCGCTTCGGGGTCGATTGGAGTTCGTCAGCCTGAGCGAGCGTGGCGGCACCAATGCGGATGAAGACCTGGATGATTCCTATCCCGTGCTCACGGCGAGGCTTGAGCTGATTCAGGACTCGCGATTCCCTCGGGACAAGCCTGTCGAGGGACGCATGTTGGCCGGAGCCGTCGAGGCGGGTTTCGCCGGCGGACCATTGCTCAAGTTCACGGCGGAAGGCGATTACGTTTATTCGCTCGGCGGGGGATTGAGTTACCACTTCAATCCCAAGTTTGGCCTGATCCCATACAGCTCAAGCGCGGTCGGTTTGACCGAGAGATTCTTCCTCGGAGGCAATGACGACCTGCGCGGCTTCGAGTTCCGAGGCGCGGGCCGGCGAGACAGCGATGAGGACAAGGTCGGCATCGGCGGCGCGGTCAAGCTTCTTGCGCGTAACGAATTGCATTTCCCGATTTACGACCCCGTCTCCGGCGTGTTCTTTCTCGACGCCGGGACTCTGGTCAAGAATCCGTTTAGTTACGAAGTCCCCCGCGTTTCGACCGGCTTTGGGGTTCGCTTCGTGATCCCGCCGCGAACCAACGTTGCGGTGGACTTCGCCCTGCCGATTCTTCAGGACGGCGACGATCAGAATCAATTCGTTCACTTCAGCTTTCAGGGTTCGCTTGGCGGCTTCGGAGGCTTTGGCCCTTGATCCGCTGCTGATTCGACCGTATCAAGGCGCCGAATTAGCGCCCGTCCAGACGAGCGATGATGGCTCCGGTCAGGTCGACTTCGGGGTCGAAGTAATAGGTATTGTCCGAGGAAAGCACGACGGTAAGCCCCTGCTCGGCGGCAAGCTCCCGGACCGTGGACATGATCATCTTACGCATGGGATCGACCGCCGCGGTCTGCGCGCGATTGATCTCGCGGCTGAGCCGAAACTGAAGTTCTTCGATCGCTTCTTTTTGGCGCGCCAGTTCGGCGCGGCGCCGCTCGTTCACATCCTCCGAGCTGACAGATTTTTGAGAGGCAAATTTTTCCGATGACGTATTGAACTCGCGTTGTTTGGATTCAAGTTCTTCGCGGACCGCCCTCGCGTCTGCCGAGGCTTCGGCGATCATCGCCTGTATGCGTTCTGAGCCGTCGGTGATTCGAGTCGCGTCGAAAACGGCCACGCGTGCGGGTTTGGCCGCTCCCGCACCCAACAGAAGGCCGAAGCCCCCGGCGAGAAGAATCATGGCGATCGGCGCGTTCACGGATTTGGGAAATGGATGGCGGATCATAATGACGTCGAGTTCCTTTGTTTCGCGGCGGTTACCCCGGCCCGGAGGGCTTTGGGGTTGAAATCGGACCTCTCGATTCTCTGCGTACGGCGCAGATGAGGCAAGTCCCGGAAGCGAATCGGCTCGATGTAAATGGCCTTACAAAGCACCCGCCCGCCGGGTCCGGATAAACGAGATGTCTTTTCTACGCAACCGGAGCGAGAATGTGGCCGAATATTGCTTGACACTCCATCGCACAGGCACAAGGATCGCCTGTCGTAATCTTGGCCGTGAGCGCCGAGTAAACTCCGCCGGGCGATACTGAAGTTGTTGGAGTTTTGATCTGAAGTCCGTCCTCTGGCGATTTCGATCCAGATTGGGCGAAACCAAGTCGATAAGAACCAGTCGGTCGCGTCTGCCCCAAGCCGGGCCCGACGCATGTATCCCGTGAAAAATGATAGAAGAGGTATGAATCAATGCGATCGCGCGTTGCCGGTTTTCTCAGAGATTTCTCGTCGTGCCAAAATTCGGTTCCCAGGGCGCTGCTCGTCGCTTTGATCCTGGCGTTCCCGCTTCCGACGTGGGCCGGTGGAGATTTGATCGGTGGCGATGATGTCATCCGCATCGATCCGGATTTCAATTTCACGTTCGACTTCAGTGACAATCCGTTCATTAACAACATTCAGCAGAACTTCCAGATCTCGGCAACGGCGCAATCGACGGCTGGAGTTCAGACGCAACTCGGCGCGGCGCTCTCCCAGGCCATCAGCGCATCGAATCGTCCTAGTGTCCTCACCCCGTTCGCAGGCGTGATCTGGAGTGATGAGGAAGGCATGCCGGTCTTTGACTCGTTCGGATCTTTCGTGACAAATAAGGCCTCGACCATCGGCAAGGGGAATCTTGGCGTCGGGCTTTCTTATCAGCACACGGATTTCGATCAGTTCAAGGGCGACCCGATCGGCAAAGCCGTTAATTCCAAGGTGAGCTCGACCGTCTCGTCGGTCGGTGCACAGCCGGGTTTCGGCCTTCAGGGCCGGATCAACGTTTCGACCACGAGCGAGCTGCGCCTGAGCGGCGTCCAGTTCAAGGTCGATGTCATAACGCTCGCGGTTACCTATGGTCTGCTCGACAGCTTGGATATCGGTGCACTCGTTCCATACATCTATCTGCAGACCGAAGGCCGGGCGACGTTTAAGACGACCTCGACGGCCACCGCCTCGATTGAGGATCTGAGCGGCAATGTGCTTTCGGCGTCGGCGCCGGATACTCGGTCGGCGACGGTCAAGGGCAACTTCGACGAGGATTTCACGGGCTTCGGCGATGTTGTTCTTTTTGCCAAGTACCAGTTCATCTCTCAGGATGGAATCCCGGGGCCGGGCCGCGTCCAGGGCCCCGTCGATGCGGCGATTCAGGCCGAACTTAAGCTTCCGACCGGAGACGAAGGTGAGTTCCTCGGGACCGGAAAGACCGACGGCGCTTTGAGATTAATTGTGCAGCGCGAGATCGTCGAAGATGCAGTCAGATTGCGCGGCGAAGTCGGATTCAATCGATCCGGTCTTGGCAACGATTTCAACACTTTCGACTATAAAGTGGGCTTGGAGTGGGTGGCCACGCCGGAGCTGAGCGTCAGCGCCGAGGTCATCGGCCAGGATTCACGCGCGTTCAACCTTGTGATGGATGGCATCATCGGCGCGAAATACAATCTGCCAACCTTCAGTGTATTCGGCGGCGTTCGAATTCCGCTCAACGACAATGGCCTGCGATTCGATTACTCGCCCATCATCGGCATCGAGCGCACGTTTGAATCGGCTTTCAAAAAGCGCGATGTGGCGAGCCTTCCGCCCCGCAAAGATATGCCCGAGTTTGTGCCGGCAGCCGAGATTGCGGTGCACGAAGCCACGCCGGCGGCAGAGCCTGCAGGAAACTTCCAGGCCGACTACAGTCTTGAACCGAGCCAGGCCGAACCCGCCGCGCAAATTCCGACAGTCGCGGAAGCTTCTCCGGTGGCCGAATCCGGATCGCTGCCTGCGGCGACCCAGAGCGCCCTGCCGGCGCAGCCGGCCGACACCGATGTCGATTCCGGTGCAGCCGCCGGGGCGCCCGCAGGCAGGCTCAACCCGCGTCTTCCCGCCGGCCGAAACTACGAGAACGATGCCATTCGATAGGCGCATTTCGGCGCCGATTTTCTTCGAGACAGTTCTTAGACAAAAGGTCGAGCTCGGCTGTCGACGCTGATGTTTCACCGATGTGGCGGCGGCGAGGCGATAAGCCGGAGCAGCGTGCGTTCGAGAAGCGGCCGCGCCTCGGCGACGTGAAGATCATCGAGCGTCGGGCGTAGGGCGCGATAGACGCTTAGCATTTCGCGGTAAGCTTCGAGCAAAGCCACGGTTCGATATGTGGGCGGGCGCGATAAGTATTTGCGCCTAACCCAATCCGAGCCGCGAAGGATGTTGAATTGAGCCCGAGCCGGCAGGAGCAGCGCCGCGCGTTCGGAGTCTTCGGCGAGGCCGCGCTCGCGGATGATGTTGGCTTGGAGCATGAATCGCATGCATCGCACGACGCCCCCATAGACCGCCTGATCCCCTTTGCCCGGTTTCCATAGATCCTCGATCGCGCGCATAAGGCCCGGCGCATCGCGGCGCATCAAGGCGTCTTCGATCCTGAAAAAGGCCTTCGAATCGCGGAACGCCTGCGTGTGGCCGATGCGGGCGATTGTCTGGAAAAGCGACGAGCGATCGCTGACTTCGCGTCCCTCAGCTTCGTCTTCATGCGCGATCAGGACGAGACGGTTCCCCGTGCCGGGCAGAACCTCTGTCATCCATTTCAGCGCCGCGGCTTCGCGTTCGGACTCAGCGTTTTCGTCCTTTGGCTTTGACTTCGTTTTGCTTGCTGTGCGTCGCGGAGCCTTCTTCTTGCGCGCTGGGCGGCGCGCGCGGCCTGCGCCGGCGAATAGTTCTGCGGGGTTTATGACGACCGCGACCTTCGCCGATTCGGCAATAAGCGAAAGCGTATCCAGGTCCCCTGCGATCTGAGGCAGAGTTTTTATCAGATCGATGCCGAATCGATTTCCCGCCGCCCGATATTCGGTCAGGTTCTCGTCGCGCACCTCAGCGGGCAGGAACGCATCGACAACCTGGTCGCGCGCGCGCAGCACAGCATCGACCTGATTCCCATAGAACAAATAAACCGGCGCTTCGGGGAAGGGGAGCGGCGTGCGTCGGCGAGAGTCCTGTTCGAGTATGCTTGCCACGGCGTGGTTTCTTATCCGGTCTTGGCGGCGTTAGCGGGCACCGCTGCACAAGCGAGATCGGCGACCCCGGAGACAAATTTCAGCGTGTCTTCGTCACTCCAATGCAGGTCGATCTCGTTTTGCATGATCCACGGATCAGCATCAACGTCGCGCCTGCATACGAGCTCGGCCCAGATGCCATCGCCCAGATAAATGCAATCAGGTTTGTCAAATCGCTCGGCCCGGATAACCCGGACGGCGCTGGCCAATCCGAAGTTGATATCGACTGTCGACTCGCCTTCGTCCGCGCCATAGAGAGCCGCGATTCTGAGGCCATGGTTCTCGAGATCCGGGAGCGTGGAGGGATCGACGATGCGATTGAGCGCAAGCCAACGGATGGCGCCCGCATTGCCGCTCGCTGATTCGACCGGCAAAATACCGAATTCATAATCCAGTCTGTGGGCGACTTTCTCGACGAGCGCCGCGTCCTCGGAGCGCACAAGCGCGATGACGCGAGCCGGGGCGGGCTTTGCGGGGGCGTTTGCGCGGGTGACTTGCCTCATGGGCCTCTTGGTCCTTTATGCCGCCCTGAAAAAATCCAGAGTCCAAATCCGTTGAATTTTTTCCGCCGGCGCGGGACGATGGTTCGATTCGCATTCGCGGGCGAGAGGAACATTCAAATGATCATCGTCATGAGTCCCAAGGCGACGCCGGGCGAGATCCAGACGGTCTCCGAGCGTATCACGGAACTTGGGTATGAGCCGCATTTGATTCAGGGCGTCGAGCGGACCGTCGTCGCCGCCGTCGGCCGGGACGACAAATCCCCGCTCCAAGCCATGGAGACGATGCCCGGCGTGGAATCGGCCATGCCGATCCTCAAACCCTACAAGCTCGTCGGCCGCGAGGCCAAGGGCGAGGATTCGGTGTTGGACATCGGCGGGGTCAAGGTCGGCGGCGAACACCTGGCTGTCATGGCCGGACCGTGTTCGGTTGAGACTCGCGAGCAGATCCTTGGAATCGCCGATGCCGTAAAGGCTGCCGGGGCCCAGTTCCTGCGCGGCGGAGCATACAAGCCGCGCACCTCGCCGTATTCGTTTCAGGGTCTGGGGCTTGAGGGGCTGGAGTATATGGCCGAGGCTCGCGAGCGGACCGGCTTGAAGATCATCACCGAAATCGTCAGCGTCAAAGATATCGATTTGTTGGTCGAGTGGGCCGATGTCCTTCAGATCGGCGCTCGCAATTGTCAGAATTATTCTCTCCTCTCTGCCGTCGGCGATTCGGGCAAGCCCGTGTTCTTGAAGCGGGGGATGTCGACCATGATCGGCGAATTCCTCCAGGCGGCCGAATACATAATGTCGCGCGGAAACTATAACGTCATGCTCTGCGAACGCGGCATTCGCACGTTCGAGACCTCGACGCGATTCACGCTCGATCTGAACGCCGTTCCGGTCATTAAGAGCTTGAGCCATCTGCCTGTCATCATCGACCCGAGCCACGGGACGGGGCACTGGAACTTCGTCACCCCGATGGCCCGCGCCGCGATCGCCGCCGGCGCCGATGGGTTGATGGTCGAGGTTCACGCGCAGCCGGACCGGGCGTTCTCGGACGGGGCGCAGTCGCTGCTGCCTGCAAAATTCGAACACATGATGTCCGAAGTTCGTAAAATCGCCACTGCCATGGGGCGCAAGCTCTGAGCGCCCGCTCATCGCGACGCATTGAATTCTTCACAATCACCCCCCACTAGTCCTGCCCGGATTCTGGCCGCCGGCCTTGGCCCTATCCCGCCCGAGGGCGGAGATCGGCTGAGCGCGCCGGGTATTCGCATCTGGGGGATGGCGCGTGAGCTGGCTCGGGCCGGGCACGCGGTCCGGCTTGTAACGATGCGATTCACGGGCAAGCCGATCGAAGAAGCTCACGTCGCCGAGCTGCGCCTCGTGGGCGATTCGGTCGAATTGGTTGAACCGCACGTTGTTCAATTCGAAGGCCGGAAGCCGGGCGAGGTTCTGGCCGCCGAGGCCCGCGCCTTCGGTGCGCAAGCCGTCGTCAGTAATGCTGAGATCGTCAATCGCGCGGCGGCTTCCATGCGGCTGGATATCCCCGTGTGGTGCGATTTTTTCGGCGATCCGATGGCCGAGCGGCAGATGCTCGCGTACCATGCGCTAAGCGAC
>JAJFLK010000127.1 GCA_021772735.1 Candidatus Sumerlaeota bacterium
GCAAGGGCTCCGTCCAGACCATCACGTATCTTCGTCATTCGCTCGATAAGGGCGAGAACGGCGAGGCACGCCTTTCGGGCATGCGCCTGACGACGGCTAAATACTACACGCCTTCGGGCCGGACGATTCATAACATCGGGATCACGCCGGACATTGAGGTTCCTCTGACTCGCGAACAGCGCCGTTCCCTGCTCCGCCACGGGCTCATCGGCGATCCCGATCAGAGCGCTTTTCTCGAAAGCGAGGCCGAGAAGACCGCCGAAGCAGAAGGTGCTGAAGACAGCTCGGAGTCTCGTGATTCAGCTTCGGTGGATGAAACCGACGATTCAGAATCAAGCGATGGCGAAGCGGCCGAAGCCGAGACGGCGCCCGAAGAGTTTCATGACGTTGAACTCGAGCACGCTCTGAAATATCTGCACGAGGAGTTGATCCCCGAGTCACGAGGATAGGACGAATTCCGATCGGGGAATCGCACATGTCCAGCCGCTGTGCTGCCGCGCGCGGAGTTTGTCGCATTGAGCCCGATCGGTCCTTTATTGTTTGTGCGCCGCCGAGTATAACTCGCGGTTGACTATGTGGCACAGTGGAGTGCCGATTCGAATTGGGATAGAGAAAGCATTATCAAGATGGGCAGAGCTGTGGTCACAGGTGCGGCGGGTTTTCTGGGTTCGCATCTTTGCGATCGTTTACTTGCCGAAGGCCATGAGGTTGTCGGGATCGATAACCTCGTCACCGGGTCGATCTCGAATATCGATCACATCCGTTCGGAGAAGTTCACGTTCATCAAGCAGGATGTTACGGATTATCTCTTCATCCGTGGCGGTGTGGATTTCGTCCTTCATTTCGCGTCGCCGGCCTCGCCGGTCGATTACCTCGCCTTGCCAATCCAGACCTTGAAGGTGGGCGCCCTGGGCTCGCATAAGACGCTCGGCCTGGCACGGGAAAAAGGCGCGCGTCACCTGCTGGCTTCGACCTCGGAGGTTTATGGCGACCCCGAGATCCATCCCCAGCCCGAGACATATTGGGGCAACGTGAACCCCATCGGCCCGCGCGGCGTTTATGACGAAGCCAAGCGATTTGCCGAGGCGATGTCGATGGCGTATCAGCGTTACCACAAAATGGAGACTCGCATTGTCCGCATCTTCAATACCTATGGTCCGCGCATGAGGCTCGAAGACGGGCGGGTCGTGCCGAACTTCATCGGCCAGGCTCTGCGGGGCGAACCGATCACGGTCTACGGCGAAGGATCTCAAACGCGTTCGTTCTGCTTCGTCACGGATTTGGTCGATGGCATATACCGTCTCCTCATGTCCAAGGAGACCGAACCTGTGAATATCGGGACCGAATTCGAGCTGTCGATACTTGAATTCGCGCGTCTGATTATCCGGCTTTCCGATAGCTCGTCGGAGATCGTTTACAAGGAACTTCCGGTCGACGATCCCAAGACGCGCCGGCCAGACAACACAAAGGCGAAGACAAAACTCGGCTGGGAGCCGCAGGTCGAACTCGAAGAGGGGCTTGCCCGGACGATTAATTTTTTTCGCGAAAAAGTGAAGTGATCTCGAAGCGCAAGGCGTTGCCGTTTCCACCGTGTCGAACCTGATCGAGGAAGTGAATCTTGGGCAAATCAGATCCCAATTCGAGCTCGACCTTTCTCGATCTCCCTTCGGGATCTTTGACGCCCGGGGGCGCTCGATACGCTGTTCTGCCCCTGGCTTTCGAATCGACCATTACATACGGAAAAGGGGTCGCTCGCGGCCCGGACGCGATCATTGAGGCTTCGGCTCATATCGAAGCCCGGGACGAGGAGCTCAAGTATGAGCCCTGCGGGGCGGGCATCGCAACGCTCGAAGGCCCCCGGCTTGATGGCCTGGCGCCGGAAGAGATGATTATCCGCGTGCGCGAGCGCGTCGGCCTCGCGCTTGAGCGCGGGCGGCATCTCATATGCCTCGGCGGCGAGCATTCGATCACGGTCCCCGCCGTCGCCGCGACGAAAGATGCGATGGGCGAATTTCATGTTCTCCAGATCGACGCCCATGCGGACCTTCGCGATACCCACAAGGGGACTCGGTATTCTCACGCGTGCGCCATGGCACGCGTTCACGAGATGGGCCCCTCCATTACGCAGGTCGGGACGCGGTCCAGCGCGAGCGAGGATCGCGCGCTTCTCGACTCGCCTGATGTCCGGACTTTCTGGATGCACGACATCCGGCGGCTGCCGGTGGCGGATTGGGTTTACGATGTCATTCAATCGCTCGGCCCGCGCGTTTACGTGACATTCGATGTTAGCGCGCTCGATTCGGGCATCATGCCCGCAACCGGAGCGCCCGAACCCGGCGGCCTGCGATGGCATGAAACGCTGGAGCTGCTCTCGGCCGTTGCCGCGCAGCGCGAAGTAATCGGCAGTGATTTTGTGGAGCTTGCACCGATCGCAGGGATGCGCGCCCCGGATTACGCCGTTGCGCGCCTTATCTATAAGTGGATCGGATACATGGAAGATGCTCGGCGACATTCGGGCTCTTGATCGCCCATTCGGTTTGCTCCAGCTTCACACTCGGTGGCCATTCTCGACCGCGTCCGTGCCCGCCATGTTTCTTGCTGCCACGACTTGCTTCCACGCCAGCCTGCTTGCCTTCGGATTGTCCGCAGACTCATGACTTCCATCCCAGATTTGAGCATCATCATTCCGGTCATGGACGAAGAGGCGAACATCGCGCCAATGGTCGACGAGATCGTGAGCGTATCGACGGACTGGCCTTGGAAATGGGAAATCGTATTCGTCGATGACGGTTCGACCGATCGGACCTGGGAGCGCATCACGCAAGCCCGCGAATCGCTTGACGCGGTTCGCGCCGTTCGCTTCGAGCGCAATTGCGGACAGACCGCCGCGATTCAGGCCGGCACTTGCCATGCCCGCGCCGTGGTCTG
The DNA here is from genome assembly GCA_021772735.1 of Candidatus Sumerlaeota bacterium. Lineage (GTDB taxonomy): Bacteria > Sumerlaeota > Sumerlaeia > MVZB01 > JAJFLK01 > JAJFLK01. Next base: position 2,929 of record JAJFLK010000127.1, read on the forward strand.
CGTGACGCTGGACGGCGACTGCCAGAACGACCCGGCGGACATCGCGAAACTGATGGAAGCCAAGCAGCGCGCCGACATCGTCATGGGATGGCGAAAGCGAAGGGCCGACAACGCGTGGCGCCACATCCAATCGCGTATCGCCAACGGTTTTCGCAATGCGCTGACGTCCGAATCGGTTCACGATATCGGCTGCGCCATCAAGGCGTACGATCGCGAAAAGATGCTCGCGCTTCCTCTATTCGAAGGCATGCACAGATTCTTCCCGACGTTGTTTCGATACAGGGGCTGGACGGTGGCCGAAGTCGAGGTCAACCACCGCCCAAGGACGCGCGGCCAGACCAAATATGGCATGTTGAACAGGGTATTCCGGGCTTTGCGCGATTTGTTCGCCGTCCGGTGGATGCGATGGCGGATGATTAAATACAGCCTGCGCGACGCAGACACAATCGATTGAGCCGCACGCCAGTGTGCGTTCCGCGAGCCACACTGGTCTCGAAGAGGCTATCGGAGCCCGCCGCCCGCCTGGGAGCTGATACTACTCGGCCAGATCCACTTCGATCCAAATCAGCCTGTGGTCCGACGCCTGGCGGGGCAGGGCCTTCAGATCCTCGCTGGCAGCTTCGGCGTTAAACACGCCGCCGTCGACGATGTTGAGACTGCGATCGGCGAGCAGGTAATCGACTCGCATGCCCCCGCCAAAGTTCGCCGTTCCGACGCCGGTGAGTTTCTCATAATCCTGAATCCCTGGGTGATCGAGGAGTTGCTTGATCGCGATCTTGCCTTCCATCTCATCGGAGTTCAGGCTCGCGTTCAGGTCGCCGGCGATCACAAAACTCTCTGGCGCCGGGCCGCCCTTCTTGCCCGCGTCGTCGTAGATTGCTTCGTCGCCGTCGAGGTAATGGACCCAAAATTTAATCTCGTCGTAATTGCGTCGGCCGTTTTTGTCCTCATCTCCATCAAATACCGGCGGAGTGGGGTGGGAGAGGAGCAGATGGATCGAACGGCCTCCGACCTTCACCGGCACGTCCCAATGCGACTTACTCGACAATCGGAATATTTCCAGCTCCGCGTCCGAGTAATACTCCGGCGGGATATGATTGTCCGGCAGGTCTTTCCAAAGGAATTTCTGGAACGTCCTCGCCTTGTCGGCCTCGATCGGAAACCGAGAGAGCACGCCCATCGAATACTGACCCGGATAAACTCCGAATCCGAAGCAGTCGTTGCCGTGAGATCGCGAACCCTCGTCGGCCTTCGTGGCGACGGTACCGTCATTGTCCAGATCATGGCCGGAAAGCAAGCCGGTGTTGCACGGCGCAGCGTAGAAATAAGAATACTCGATCGCTCCGTCGCCCTGATTGAGATATGCCGATGCGAGGCGCCGAGCGTTCAGAGCAAAGTCCGCCGAGGCCTCGGGCGTTGAATAATCATGGTCGATCTCGTTGATCACCAGAATATCGGGCCGGATCTGTTGGATGATCTTTGTTGCCGCCCAGAGCTGCTCCTGGGTCTCAAGAGCACGGCCATTCTCGTCGAGGTCGGTCAAGGCCTGGGTCATGAGCTCTCGGATATTGAATGTGGCGATTCGGATTTTTGCGGGGGATTCTTCGGCCTGCAGGGCGCACGCTCCGACAAACGTCATGGCAGCTATCAGCACAGCGGGTGCGGTGAATTTATGCTTACGCATCTTATGGGTTCCCTTCGGTTCTTCTCTTACGTGGTGGCATCGGTGCCGGGCATGTCGGTCTCGGAATTGTCCAAGGCGATGATCGTTAGTCCGTTTTCTTCGGCGGCGGCCAGAGCTTCGATCTGGTTGAAAAAAAGGATGTTGTCGCCGGGGAAGGCGAGAGCGGCGGCGCGAATCTCAATCAAATTACGGATCGTTGAATTCCCAATCACCGGCACATCGAATCGCGAATCCTGTTTGGGCTTGTTCACCTTGACCATCACGCAGCCGGGACCGGCGATTTTCCCGGCGCGCTCGATCGTCTCGTCCGTTCCCTCCATCGCCTCGACGGCAACCACGCTCTGGCGCTTGACGATGATCGTCTGGCCGATGTCCATTCCGGCGAGCTTGCGGGCATGATCGAGTCCGAACGAAATATCGCGCAGAATCTCCTCATGGGGTGGCCGGGAGGGCGTCAGCAATCCGGGAGCCGGCATCAGCTCGCGCAGAAACATTGTCGAATCCAGAACTTCAATGTTCTCGCCGAGGAGCTCTTCGCTGACGACGTTGAGGATCGAATCGGCTTTGAAATCGCGCAGGCGTGACATCATCTTCAATCCCCGGCGGTCGAGGTTGAAAAGCTGAAAGATCGAGGTGTGTCTTATTCTTCCGGCCAGGATGATCTTTGAGATTCCGTGCTCGTGCAGGAGGTCGATCGCGCGGTCAAACTTGCCCAGCTTGAGCCAGTGCATCTGGTCGACCTCGGCGGCGAAGGCCCCAGGCGTCAGGTCTTTGATCCCGAAACCGGTGATCGGGATGGACATGCCGCGGGCCGCGCGGGCGATCAGGACGGGGAATTCCCCCTCCCCGGCCATAAGCCCGAGATGGTCGATCGATGATAGAACCTTAGCCGTTTCAACGGCTGAGCCGGCCATAGAGCATTCCGTTAAGTGAGAACTTGATTTTTCCGCAATGAATCGCTAGGCTCACCCCGAACTTAGATTCAGAGTGTAGAACCCGGTGGCGCGACCCGGTTCTCATCAGGCTGCGGCAGACGTAGCGGGGTACTCTTTTATCAGCCGTGCCGTGCCGGGTCAAGCCGTATGCGGGCAATGGGGGCAGTCTTGAAGCCCTGACCCCGCAAAGGGTCTTTCCGGAAATTGAGAGGCAAGTTGACCTTATCCGCTGCGACCAATCTCTGATTCGATTCCAGGTGGAAATTCAGACGCGCGTTCCCTATTCCCCGATTTGCCAAGTTCAGGCGTCCTTATTGACCATGGACAGGACAGAGGAACGAGATGCATTACTGGCTGGTGAAAACCGAACCCTCGGCTTATTCGATTGACGACCTTGCCAAGGACGGCACTTCGGAGTGGGACGGCGTCAGGAACGCCCATGCGCAGCAATACCTGCGTCAGATGGATGAGGGCGATACTGTCCTCGTCTACCACTCGGGCAAGGAGAAAGCCGTCGTCGGGATCGCCGAGGTCGCGCGCGAAAAGTATCTCGACCCAACGGACCACTCGGGGCGACTTGTCTGGGTGGATTTCAAATTCCTGGAGAAACTCGATAGCCCTGTCACGCTTTCGGCAATCAAGGCAACGAGCAGTTTGAAGTCGATGCCGCTCGTCCGAATCTCCCGGCTCAGCGTCATGCCGGTCTCCGGATCGCACTGGCGAACGCTCATGAAGCTTGCCGGTCACGATGCCTGAGAGTTATTTTGATCTCGCGTTCAATACATCTCGGTAAACTTGGGCGACCTCATCGGCCATGCGGCGAGCCGTGAAGTTGTTCCTTGCCCGGATCCGCGCGCCCTCGCCGAGCTTACGACGCAACTCGGCATCAGCCTCCAGCATTCGGATCGCCTGGCCGAGCGCCCTTGAATCTCCCGGCCGGACAATCAGACCGGATTCGCCGTCTCGATTGACCTCGGGAACTCCGGTCGGTAAGTCGGTCGAGATGACAGGCAGGCCGCAAGCCATCGCCTCGATCTGGCACAACCCGAAGGCTTCGGAGCGTTGGTGCGCCGGAAGGCAAAAAATCGAAGCCGAATTGAGAAGCGCCACGGCGGTCCGCTGATCCACACGCCCCATGAATTCCACGCGTCCCGCCAGTCCGGCCTCGCGCACTTGAGCTTCGAGGCTGGGCCGCTCGGGGCCGTCTCCCGCGATGATGAGCCGCGTCCGAGGCAAGTC
>JAJFLK010000128.1 GCA_021772735.1 Candidatus Sumerlaeota bacterium
CTGCTCGACACGCTGCGCGAGCGCTGTGGGATCATCTCGACCAAGAACGGTTGCGCGCCCGAAGCTCAATGCGGCTGCTGCGCAGTCCTGATCGACGGCAAGGCGCGATTTGCATGCGCGATGAAAGCCTCCAAGGCGGCCGGGCGCGAGATCACCACGCTCGAAGGCCTAACCGACACTGAACGGGAGCAAGTCTCCGAATGTTTCACGCGCTGCGGCGGCGTGCAGTGCGGATTCTGCATCCCGGGAATGGCCGTCCGAGGTGTCGCGATCCTGAATGCGAATCCTGAGCCGACACGCGACGAGATTAAGCATCAAATGCGAACCCACCTGTGCCGCTGCACGGGCTACGAGCAGATCGTCGATTCAATCGAGATGCTGGGGCGCGTTCGCAAAGGCGAGCCGATCCCCGAGGCCGACTCGAGCGGTGGCGTCGGGACCTCCATGGATCGCTATCGCGCCAACGAATTCGTGTTGGGAGATTTCAAATACGTCGATGATATCCGGATCGATGGCCAGCTCTACGCCGCGATGCGTTTCTCGGATCACCCGCGCGCTCTGGTCAAAGGCATCGACGCCGCGCCGGCGCTCGCCGCGCCCGGAGTCGCCCGGGTGCTGACGGCCGAAGATGTTCCGGGCGAACGCTACGTCGGCCTGATCGTCAAGGACTGGCCGGTCCTTGTCGCCATCGGCGAGGAGACGCGCTGCGAGGGAGACATCCTCGCGATCGTCGTCGCCGAAACTCAGGCCCAGGCACGCGAGGCGGCCGCGCTCGTAGAGATCGATTACGAGGTCTTGAAGCCGATCACCGATCCCGCCGACGGCCTGGCTCCGGACGCGCCCAAGATTCACCCCGGCGGCAATCTGCTTTCGAAATCGGCCATCAGGCGCGGCGATGTCGAGGCGGCCTTTGCATCGTCGGCCTACATCGAAGAAGACACCTACCACGCTCAGCGCATCGAGCACGCCTTCCTGGAGCCCGAGGCCTGCATTGCAATCCCCGGCGAGCAAGACGGCGAGGCGACGCTCAAGATTCTCACCCAGGGCCAGGGCGTCTTCGACGATCAGCGTCAGTGTGCCTCGGTGCTCGGCTGGGATATCGCGCGGATTCAGGTCGAACTGATCTCAAACGGCGGCGCCTTCGGCGGAAAAGAAGACATGAGCATTCAGGCTCAGACTTCGCTTGCCGCTTCAATTCTCGGTCGCCCGGTCAAGTGTACGCTGACCCGGCCCGAATCTATCCGGCTCCACCCCAAGCGCCATCCCGTGCGAATGGAAGTCAAGGTCGGGTGCGATGAAGACGGGCGGCTGACGGCTCTGCATGCGCGCATTCTCGGTGATAAAGGCGCATACGCGTCGGTCGGCGCGAAGGTGATCGAACGCGCCGCGGGCCACGCGACCGGCCCATATCGCTTCCCGAACGTCGATATCGAGGCACTGGCTGTCTATACGAACAATCCGCCTTGCGGCGCGATGCGCGGATTCGGCGCGAACCAATCATCGTTTGCTATTGAGAGCCTGCTGAATCGCCTCGGTCGTCGGGTGGGCATCGACGCCTGGGAGATGCGTTATCGCAACGTCCTCGTCCAGGGCGATCGGTTCTGCACTGGGCAGAAATTGACCAAGCCCTTCGGCCTCATGAAAACGCTCGAGGCGGTCAAAGAGCAATTCGGTGCGGCGAAATTCGCCGGCATCGCGTGCGGCATCAAGAACGTCGGCATCGGCAACGGCATGCCGGACAACGGCAAGGCCGCGATCACGATCGACTCGGCGGATAAGGCGACGATCCGTTCGGGCTTCACCGAAATGGGCCAGGGGTTATTCACGGTCCTGATCCAGACCGCGTGCGAGGAGACTGGGCTCGCGCCCGCGACGTTCGGCGCGACGACCGATACTTCAATCGATCTGGACTGCGGCCAGACCACGGCAAGCCGAGGCACCGTGCTCGGATGCCTCGCCGTTAAGGATGCGGCGAGCAAACTGAAGGCCGATCTTGACGCGGGCAAATCGCTCGCCGATCTGGTCGGCACGGTTTATCGCGGCGATGTTTCGTTCACTTACACGAGCAAACTCGGAGGCGACGACGAAGATCCCAAGACTCATATCTCATACGGATTCGCGACGCAGGTGGCGATCCTCGACGATGACGGCCGCGTGGCGAAATTCATTGCCGTGCATGACGTCGGCAAAGTCATGAACCCGACGCTCCTGAAGGGCCAGATGTTGGGCTCGATTCACATGGGCCTGGGATACGCGCTGACCGAGGAACTGCCGGTCGACGCACAGAGCCGCCTGGTAAACAAGAACCTGAAATCCCTCGGCATTCTGCGCGCGCCGCACATGCCGGAACTCGAAGTGATCTTCGTCGAAGAGCCAGACCCGGAGTGCCCGTATGGCGCGCGAGGCGTCGGCGAGATCGGGCTCGTGCCGACCGCACCGGCCGTCGCCGGAGCGCTGGAGGCCTTCGACGGCATCCACCGCACCGAACTGCCGATGAAAGACTCCGAAGCAGCGCGCTCGATCCTCGACCTGCGCTGGAAACCCTCGTCGAAACGCAACGGCGCGGGATGAGCCAAGGCAAAAGGGCGGAAGTAGAAGGAAAAGTTTAGAGGGGAAACGCGGCGGCGTCTCACCTTTTTCTCAAGCTCTAAAACTTCTCACCGCTCCCTTTCTGCTCTCTTAGGAATTTCCTTTTCCAATTTTATTTCTTAATAACTTCGAGCAGTTCGACGTCAAAGATCAGAATCGAATTGGGAAGAATGCCACGCGGAGGATTCGCGCCATACGCGATATCCGAGGGAATGATGAACTTGCTCTCGCCGCCGACTTTCATCAGCTGAAGGCCTTCGGTCCAGCCGGCGATCACCTGCGTGACGCCGAATACGGTCGGCTTGTCTCTGTCGTATGAGCTGTCGAACTGACCGCCGTCGGTAAATACACCACGGTAGTGAACCTTGACCTTGTCCGCAATCGTCGGCGAGGCGCCGTCGCCCTCTCGGACGACGTAGTGAACCAAACCGCTGGGTGTGACGACCGGCTCGAGGCCGGTCTCTTTGTTGAACCTTGTGATGAGTGCGCGCATTTCTCCTCCGATCAAGGCCTCGATGGCGGCTTTATCGACCGACCCGACGGCGCTTACGTGCGAGATGACAACCGGCGTGACAGGGACGACCTTACCTCCGGGATACTTCGGGTTTTCCTCTGTCTCGGTATTGCGGATCGCATCGACGGTCTCGATGCCCTCGACGACCTTGCCGAAGACGGCGTATGCCGCGCCATCTCTCTGGGCCTTGTCGAGCGCCGGATTATCCACGACATTGATAAAAAACTGGCTTGTGCCCGAATCGGGCTGCCCGCCGAGGCGCGCCATCGAGATCGTGCCGCGATAGTTCCTCAGACGGTTCGTCCATTCGTTCTTGATCCCTGGATGCAGGCCATCCGTCTTCTTATTCAGACTCGACGTAAACCCTCCGCCTTGAATCATGAACCCCGGCATGACGCGGTGAAAGATCGTTCCGTTGTAATAGCCTTCTTCAGCATATCGCAGGAAGTTCAGGGTCGAGATCGGTGCCTTTTCGCCGTTCAGCTCGATCACAATATCGCCGAGCGATGTTTCCATTTTGACACGCGGATAGAGCGCTGCATTTTCCATTCCGGACGCCGAGGCGTCATCCTGGGCTCGGGCCGGGGGTGCGGCCGCCATCGCCACGCAGATCACAGCGACGGCGAGTATTTGTGTCAGTTCTGAGCGAATCATTAACGCTTCCTCTTTCTCTTATGAGTTCATTCTCTCGATATGATTTGACCCGGTCGGCGGGCCTTGAGTTTGGTTTGCCCCGGGAATCAGCAGAAGGCTTGGCCCGCGAGAAATCACGCCCCGACGTCCGCCAGCGGCTTGATCGACGGCTCGGCCAGGCCGAAATATATGATCCTCGCCAGGACTTTGCGCCGGAACTCCCCGGTGGACCGAATGTCATCGATCGGCGCGACATCGGCAGCGAGCAGCTCTTCGAGATCTTCGGGCCGACCGAACTTTCGGCCCTCGTCCAGAGCCTTCTCAACAGCCCGGCACCTGACGACATACGGCGCGACGCTGTTCGCCGCGATCCGCCATCCCTCGGCATCATGCGCCATCGCGACGCCGACTTTCGTGATCGCCTGCGCCGCGCGCGAGCCCACTTTGTGCCAATGCTGGAAATCTCGATCGCGCCGAGGAACTTTGATTTCCACGATTAACTGATCCGACTGCCGGACGGTCTGCTTGTATCCGGTCCAAAATTCGTGCAGCGGCGCTTCCACCGTTTCCGATTTCGAACTTAGCACGACGACCGCATCGCAGGCCAGCAGCGCAGGCACACCATCGGCCGCCGGAGAGCCATTCCCGATATTGCCGGCCCAGGTTCCGCGCGTCTGAATCTGAATCGCGCCGACTTCTTTCGCTGCGGCGACAAGCAGAGGAAATTCCTCGCGAACTTGCGCGTTATCGATTGCCTGCCAATACGTGGACAGCGCGCCCAGGTGCAAATGTTCGTCGGAGAAACGGATCGATCCGAGTTCGGCTCCCAGACGCGAGAGATCGAGAAGTTTCAGGCTCTCGTGTTCGCGGCTGTGCCACGAGACAAGAACGTCTGTGCCGCCGGCTATGGGTGTCAATTCGCCGCCGCGCTCGGCCATCAGTGCCAGCGCCTCGTCCAGGGTCTTTGGGATGAGAATCTCCATACCCTAGACTTCCTCCTCACCGGGGCGGCCGAGCACGCGATTCACGCCCTCGATCACGCCGTCGTATCCGGTGCAACGGCACAGGTTCCCGGCCATGAACATCCGGATCGGAATTTGGTCCAGAACATCGGGATGCTCGGCCAGCCAGCGGGTCGTCATGACAATCCCCGGCGTGCATGCTCCGCACTGCGCCGCGCCGACGGCGTTCATCGTCTCGGCAAGTTCGGCCGAAGTGGATTCGACGGATTCGATCTCTCGGCCTTCGACCTGAAAGGCCGGCACGAGACATGAATTGACCGGCAACCCATCGAGCAGAACCGTGCACGCGCCGCACTCGCCTTCGCCGCAGCCTTCCTTCGTGCCCGTGGCGTCGCAGTCGTAGCGAAGCATATCGAGCAGGCGTGCGTCGGCCGGGACGGATTGCTTTGCGGCCTCGCCATTCAGAATGAAACTGACTTCAATTCTATCCACGGTCGCCCTCCAGACAATCCATGAGTCGCTCTGAAGTGAGCGGGATTGAATCGATTTGTGTGCCCAAAGCATGACAGACGGCGTTGATGATCGCCGGTGCGGGTCCGTCCATCGGCAGCTCACCGATGCCTTTTGCGCCGCCGGGCCCGAACGGCCCCGGATGCTCTTCGAAATAAACCCGGATCGGCGGCAGATCACCGGATGTCGGGATGATGTAATTGGTCATCTGGTTGTTGATCATCCCGCCGTCGCGCGTGACGATCTCTTCGGTCAGCGCCCAGCCGATCCCCTGGACAACGCCGCCTTCGATTTGGCCCCGGGCCAGTGTGGGATGGATGACCTTGCCGACCTCTTGCAGCGCGACGAAATCAGTCACGCGCGTCGAGTAACTGCGCAGATCGACCTCGACCTCGGCGACGTAATCCGCCCACGCATAAGTCGCATACGCCGCGCCTTCGTATTTCTCATCATCCCAATGGACCGAGCCAGGCGTCTTGTACTTCGCGCGGCCGAGGAGCGTTTCGCCTTCGTGCGCGCCATGCCATGCCTTGATCGCCTCGGGCAGCGCCGTAGCCTCATCTGCGTTCGCTCGCCCACCGCGAATTTTCTTCACCAGATCGCGGCAGGCGACTTCGAGCAGGCCGCCGACGATCATTACTGTGCGGCTGGCGACGGTCGGCCCGCTATTGGGAACGCGCGAAGTATCGGGATCGGCGATGGCAACGAATTCTTCGCCGACTCCCAGCGCATCGGCCGCGATCTGTGTAAGCACCGTCGCCGTGCCCTGGCCGATATCCGTATTGGCGACGAGGACCTCGACAACGCCGTCCGGGCGACCCTGGACCCAGACCTCGGAAGCCAGGAAAGTCTCGCCGCTGCCGGTGAATCCCGCGCCGTGATAGAAGCTGGCGAATCCGATCCCGCGTCGCAGGAACGGATGGCTCTTGTTGAACTCGGCATGCTCGGCCCGGCGATTTTCGTAATCGGCCAATTCGAGCGCGCGGTCGAACAACGCAACTCGATCCACCCCGTCGTCGATCAGGTGGCTGGTTGCGGTCGTCTGCCCATCGCGCAGAAGGTTGCGACGACGCACCTCGGCGGGGTCCAGTCCCAGCCTCGCGGCGATGCGGTCCATGTGGCGCTCGGCTGCGAAGAGCGTCTGCGGCGCGCCGAAACCGCGAAAGGCCCCATTATGCGGCGTATTGGTCAGCCGGACTTCGCCGTGAATACTGACGTGATCGCACGAGTATGCGCCCAGTGCGTGGATGACGCCTCGGCTCAGGACGACGGGCGAGAGAGTCAGGTATGCTCCGCCATCTAAGATTACCTCAATCTCGCTCGCCAGCAGCTTGCCGTCGTTGTCGACCGCCGTGCGATGGCGAACCCAGCCCGGGTGTCGCTTGGTCGTCGCGGCCATGTCCTCTTCGCGTTCATAGATGATCTTGACCGGGCGACCCGCTTTCTCAGCAAGCAGGAGCGCGTGGAGCGCAATGATCGAAGGATAGTCTTCCTTCCCGCCGAACCCGCCGCCGGTCGGGGTCTGGATGACACGAAAAGATTCCTCAGGAAGTTCAAACGCATGCGCCAGCGAGCTGATGACATAATATGGGCACTGCATCGAGCCTTTGACGACGAGCCGGTCATCTTCATCGCGATAAGCAATCATTCCCTGATTTTCGAGATATACATGCTCCTGGGCTCCGGTGTGGTATTCGCCCTCGATGACGTGCGGCGCATTCTCGAAGACGCTCTCGGCCGAACCCTTTTTCAGGTTAATCTCCTTGAAGACGTTGCGCTCGCCAAACTGAATCAGCTCGGGCGTGAGCTCCGCGCGCGGATCGAGAACGGCGGGCAGAGGGTCCACCTCGACGGTGATCGCCCGCAGG
>JAJFLK010000129.1 GCA_021772735.1 Candidatus Sumerlaeota bacterium
GCCTGTGGCCGTGCCTCATCGGGCGCGGGGACGGCGATTGTTGTCAGCGTGATGTGCCGGGCCGAACTCTGTCCAGTTGTACACTCATAATGGTCGATTCTTCGCGGCCGCGACTTCATCGAATCCAGCACGTCGCGCAACTCGCCGCGCGGGCAGCTCTCGGCAAGATCCGCCCCCATCCATCGCTTGGGATTGGGGAGATGAAGTAAGAGCTGCGCGACCGGATTGCAATAGAGTATCCGCAGGTCGTCGCCGGTGACGATGATCCCTTCGTCAAGCCTCGTGAATATATTCTCGAAGAACGCCTTCTGCGATGCCAGCTTGGCAACGTAATCGCGAATGCGGCGCGAATCGATCTTGCCGATCTTGGAGAGGAAGCGGTTTTCGAAACTGCTCGTGCGGTGGGTCATATTGTCGTATCGCCCATGAATCCAATCCCCGGTATGATGACCGAGCGTGCAGGCTCGCGTCAAGCTGGCGATCTCAGCGGTAGCCGATGCAAAAAATCGCTTGAGAAGAGAGCCACTCTGCGCGACATTGACGATGTTTCCGGGGGGAGATCACCGGCAACAGTGCGGCGCAGTTGACCGGCATCGACCGGCGTCGGGCGCTCTGCCCCAGGCCGCCGTTCAAGGAATAATACATCCAACATGGCATTGAAGAGTTGTGGATACGGCATCCTCGGCATGGGCATGTTTGCTCCCGAGCAGGTCGTCACAAACGCAGACATTGAGAAGATCGTCGATACGACCGACGAATGGATCGTGACGCGCTCGGGCATCAGGGAGCGGCGCAAGATCGCGGCCGATGAGGCCACGAGCGATATGGGCCTGCGGGCCGCGCGCAACGCGATGGCGGACGCGGGCGTCGAGGCCGAAGAACTGGACCTCATCATCTTCTGCACGTTCAGCCCCGATTACGGCTGTCCGTCCACGGCGTGCGTCATCCAGGACCAACTGGGAATCGGTGGCAAGTGTGGGGCCTTCGATCTCAATGCGGCGTGCAGCGGCTGGGCATATGGCATGTCCACCGCGATGGCCTTTCTCAAATCCGGCATGTACAAGAAGATCCTGGTGATCGGCGCAGACGCCGTAACGCGCTACCTCGATGAACGCGATCGTTCCACATACGTTTTGTTTGGCGACGGCGCCGGCGCGGCAGTTCTCGGCGAAACGGGTGAAGATCGGGGATTCGTCGGCCAGTTCCTCATCGCCGACGGGACGATGGGCCAGGAGCTGATCATATACGACTCCGGAACAAGGAAGAAAACCGAGGCCCAAGAGGCGAAGTCTCCATACCCCATCTACATGAACGGCAAAGAAGTCTTCCGGTTCGCCACCAAGGCGCTGGGCGAAAGCCTCCAGGGCGCCCTTGACGACGCCGGGCAGGGCCTGAAGATGGAAGATATCGATCTCCTCGTCCCACACCAGGCCAATATGCGGATCATCGATTCGGCCGCCAAACGAATGAACATTGATCCGGAGAAGATTTACATGAACATCGATCGATATGGAAACACCTCGGCCGCCTCGGTGCCGATCGCTCTGACAGAGGCCATCGAACGCGGAAGGCTCAAGCAGGGCGATACGCTTGGGCTGGTCGCCTTCGGCGGGGGATTGACCGCGGCCGCCAGTATCTGGATTTGGTGAGCCCGGGCCGCCACGCCCCGGATGGGGAATAATGAAATCAAAGCAATCCTACCTTCGCTCAATCCTCATCCGTTATTTCGGACGCGCCATCGCGCTTGCCGTGTGCGTCACGGCAGGATTGATGTGGACAAGCGGATGCGCAATTTACCGTGAGGACCGCTGCCACGTCGAGGACTGGCGCTATGGGATTGCGAAGGATTTATTCGTCGAATCAGGATCGATCGATATTGTCGAGCGGCGGCTGCGCACAAACAAATGGCAGCGATGCGAGATTAACGAGATTCTTTATCGCCTCGAAAAAGAGTTTGAATTCGTAAGCGAATAAGCCCGCCCCGCAGCGCGGTGATTCCCTGCCTACGTCCATTAGCGCTCCTTGACTCGTTCGAAAATTTCAGCGCTCAACCCAATGACTCTCAGATAGCTTCCTCGATCGGAAGCGCCGGTTCGATCGTCGCGCTCTCGGGCACAACGATCTCTCCGCGCTCGATGGCCAGGAGCATCGCGTCAACAACTTTGGGATCGAATTGGGTTCCCCGGTTGCGACGCAGTTCCTCGATGGCCGTTTCCATCGAAAGCGCCTTGCGATACGACCGTGTCGTCGTCATCGCGTCAAAGGCGTCGGCGACGGACACGATACGCGCGAGGAATGGCGTCTGCTCTGCCTTCAGCCCGTCCGGATAGCCTCGGCCGTCGTATCGCTCGTGATGACTGCGGACGATGGCGGATTCCACGGCGGTCAGGCCCAGCGGCGCGACGATCCTCTCGCCGATCAAAGGGTGCTCCTTGATGGCCTCGTATTCGGCGTCGGTCAGTCGTCCGGATTTGGTCAGGATTTCGTCATGCACACCGATCTTGCCAATGTCGTGCAGGATCCCGGCGAATTCCATCATCTCCAGCTCGGCGTCATCGACTCCGAGAATCCGGCCGATTGTGAGCGCATACTCAGTGACCCGGCTGCTGTGCTCACGCGTGTAGACGTCCTTGGCCTCAATGGTCGTGACCAGAGCGTTTAGGCTGTCGATCATATTCGCATAGATGCCCTCATAGAGGGCCTGGTTTTCAAGCTTCGTCCCGGCCTTCTCGAGCAAGATCTGTACGATTTGCTGATCCTGCTCGTCGAAATCCGTGTTGTCGGCCTTGTCTGTCAGATTGAGCACGCCATAAGTCTGATCGCCGATGAACAAAGGCAGACAAATCCACGACGACGAGTTATAGATATCCGGATGATTCCGGGATTCGGTCGGCAACTCCGGCGTGGCTCGCGTCACTCTGACCGGAAGGCCCTTCATCGCGACGCCCCCGGCGATGGCCTCGCCGACCATGATTTTTGTCCGCTCGATAACGTCAGCCGGGATTCCCTTGGCCGCCCGGATGCGCAGCGAGCGCCGCCCACGGTCCAGCATCATCAATGAGACGCGCCTTGCTCCGGTAACCTCCGCGGCGACATTGACCATCTGCTCGAAGATTTCGTCGGTATCCATAATCTGGGTCATGGTCTCCGAGATCGTGTAAAGTCGAGTCAACTCGCCCAGCCTCGAATTCAGTTCGCGATTTAGCTTCTCGATAACAGCCGCATTGTTGACGTCGGCCTGCAGGCGTCGATTCTCCTGCCGCAGGCACCGCTCCTGGAGCGCTTTGCGAATCAAGTGCTGGACATTATGAAACTCGAAAGGCTTGGCGATGAAGTCCACCGCTCCGCGCTTCATCGCATCAACGGCGGTATCGACCGAAGCGAAACCGGTAATCAAGATCACCGGGATCGAATCGTCAATCGAGCGAACCTCGCCGATCAGGTCCAGTCCGGTCTGGCCCGGCATCTGCATGTCCGTCAAGACCAGGTCGATGCTCTGCTCCTTGAGGACGCCAATAGCTTGTTCGGCCGATTCTGCCTCGACGAC
>JAJFLK010000130.1 GCA_021772735.1 Candidatus Sumerlaeota bacterium
TCTGGCTCGGCAAGGTCAATCATGAACCGCCGTATACGGAACCGTACGTACGGTGGTGTGGGAGGACGGGGGGAGCAATCCCCCCTCCTACCCGATCAGACTGGCGTGCGGCACTATCCGCGTTAAGCCTCGACCGCGCAGCATTCCCCCCGGGCCGGACTCCCAGCGGAACGTGACGCCATACCGAAGAGTCGGTCAGTGATTTATTGCGGGGGATTGATGACCGGGATCTCTGATCCGCAGCCTTCCCAAGGCACGATCTTTTCGAATTCTTCCCTCGGTATCGACGGTCCCGCAGCTGTGCAATGCTCATTGAACGCCGCGACGAGGCTCTCTGCGACCTGCAGGGCTGTGCGGTTCTCGATCTCCCAGCGGGGGAGAACGTGGACCAACGCGCCATCTTTGAACAGCGCGATACACGGCGAGCTGGGCGGCACGCCTTCCATGTAGTTGCGCGCCTGGTCGACCGCAGGGCGCTCCATCCCGGCGAATACCGTTCCGCTGCGATCAGGGATTTTCGCGTTCTGCAACGCGAGCATAACACCCGGACGCGCATTGCCGGCGGCGCATCCGCAGACCGAATTGACGACGACCAGCGCCGTGCCGGCAGCCTTTATGGCCTCATCGACATCCGCGGGCGTCAGAAGCTGGAGAACGCCAACACGTTCGAGCTCCTCGCGCATCGGCCGGACCATCTCCGGATCGTAGGTCGGTTGAGCAAATTGAAAGGGATTAACCATAATCGGACTCCTGTCACCCGCCGAAGGGGTTCCGAATCGTTCGAGTATCGAGCGGAAGATAGACATACAGATGCCTTTCAGCTCGCCGTTGGCGCCGGTCGCGTTCGGTGCTACCGTGCGTCAGCGTAGTTCAAAAGTTGGTGCCGAAGAGAGGACTTGAACCTCCACGGGGTTGCCCCCACAAGATTCTGAATCTTGCGCGTCTGCCAGTTCCGCCACTTCGGCACCTGGCCCGGGACCCGAAAAGCCCCCGAGCCGCCCAACTTTAGCGCACGAAAATGAGGAAATCAATCTTCCGAATCGCGTTGCCGGACGGCACCATCGCAGTGACTCGCTCGGGCCCGGGCATGAGCTTAGTCTTCGAAGATATAATCCGCCGCGTATCGGCGAACATCGCGTCCGGAAAGAATGTGGAAATTGCGGATACGCTTGACCTGCGCGCGCGGAAGGCTCGTCAGCGGCATGTAGATGATGTGCTTGCCGGCCCGGGCGGCCATGCCCCGCATCATCGAGGATGGAGGACGCCCGGCGACGTAGGCGATAAATCGATCCGGAGAGAAAACGATCGCAGCGAGCAGCAGAACATCCGCGCAGGTCTTCACCTGTTTGGCCAGCGGGAACTGCCAGATGTCCGGAATTCCGAGGGAAGGATAGATCGACAGGATGCCGCCGAACTCTGTGCGCGAGATACGCGGCCCGACGACCTTATCTCCAAGAGGCGTCGCGTAGAAGGAGATGTCGGATTCGTTTGCGTTCTCGGCATAGAGCGTGCAGCGCCAACTGAAAATCGAGTCCAGGCGCGAATCTTCAAAAACAACGACCACGCCGCCGACCCGCCCCTGCGGTTGCGGCGTCTGGCGGACAAATAATTTTTTGCTGTGCCAGTTGCGGACGGTCTCGCGAATGTCCAGGCCATCCATGATTGAGGTTGAGAATTCGACGACCTGGCTCTTATCCCGGCCGATGACTTCGAGCGCGCGTTTGCGGATGAACATCATGAACCGTTCCTGGCGTTCATCCTCCGGGGGCCAGCTGCACATGCCGCGTGTGTCCGAGGCCTGCCATTCTTCCTTCCATTCGGCCTTCATCTCGACCGTCGGGCGGCGTCGGAAACGCATGCGGATGGTCTCGGTCATCGGATCGCCGAACGCGGAGCGCATCATGAACTTCTCGTCGCCGTCGCTTATCGAGCCACGGCCAGCGTGAACGCGAAGCGTCGGCAGGTCCGAATCCTCGCTCTGCTCCGGATATGAGTTGGCCAATTTGTAGACTTCGTACCCGTAATCGCCATCGACCGTGCCGTTGGCCCCGAGAATGAGTTCGTAAGTATCAGGCTGGAGCCGCCCCCGCGTAAGCGCGAGATTTCGCGTGAATTGATAGAGCGCGCGCTGGCATGTCAGGCTGATCGTCGTTCGGTATTCGTCTCGATAGGAGCGTTCGGCGCGCTTGAGCGTATTGCGCAGCGCTTCCAGTTTGTCGAATCTGCCTTGGCCCGGAGCGTCTTGATCAACGAGTCGAGAATCACGATCGGGAGCGGCGTGATCTCGGCCGCGCTCCATTTCGCGCTGCCAGGCGACGTGCGGGATTTCGCGCAGAATTTCGGGGATCGAATCGATCTCCAGATGCGTCAGAAATGGGCCACGGGCAGGGGAGGGAGGCGTCTCATCCTGACCATTCAGCTCTTCACAACGCGCCCAGTATTCTTCAGTTAGCCGCCGGACCTCGAAGAAGTGCCCGAATCCAAGCACGCAAAGCACTTGCTTGTGATGCTTCCCCAATTCGATCAGGCGGGCGGCCATGAGGCGATCGCGCAGCGTGGGCATCGTCTGCCGAGATCGCGAATCATTCTGATTTCTCAGGTAAGGCTCGATTGTCTCAGCATATGCTTCAAGGCCCACCTTCTCGATCATCAGATCGTCCGGAAGATCGACCGCCGCCAGCTTGGCGGGCGAAGGCTCGGCGTCAATCCACTCGACGTCGATCTCGTTCTCAAGGCCGTATCTCACGGCTTCGACGAGCGAATCGGCCGGATCGATGGGGACAAAATGAAGCTCACCTTCGGCGCCGAGTGACGGCAAGCAGACCGCAGAGAGCTGGGGCAATCGGAGCACACCCCGGACAACCCAGCTCGAAATCTCTGGCGGCAGTTCGACCGCGATGCAGTCCGGTTTGAGATCTTCGGCCCGGCGCAGGACTTCATCGGCGAACGCCATCCGCTGATGGATCGAGGGGACGAAGTGAATGTTCTTGAAATCAAGCAAAGTCATCTAAGCGACTTAGGTATCTAGGCCCTATATTTGGCGTCGCCGAAGGCCAGAATGGGATAGAAGACGATCGGTAGAAACAGGAGGCCGGCTGCGAATGCCGCGCTCTTGCCGAAGCTTCTTGCCACGCCGATCGATACAAGGATGGCGAGTCCGATATTTACAATCGGGATGAACAAGGCCAAAATCCACCAGCCGGACATCCCCGTGATCTGCAAGAGAATATACACGTTGTATATGGGGATCAGGGAGGCCCATCCCGGCTGACCTGCCTTCGTAAAAACGATCCAACCAAAGGCGAACAGTACAAGGACGAGTTCGAGTGCGACAACTGGGCCGATCAGGCTTCCGGCGCTTTCGGACATGTGCGAATTCCCCCGATGGGCTTGGATGGCTTATCCATATAGCCTGCTATCTCGTATTAGAAACGACCTCCGCCGTCCTCTTAGGACGATTCATCGTCGTCCTCGTCAAACTCCATGCGCTGACCCGGGCGCGATTGGCGCGCGCTTGCCGGAATGATCCCGTTCAGAAAATCGATCCCATCCTGCCCGAGAATGCCCTCGACCGAATCCTCGAAAAACATGCGCGGATCCTGATCGTTCATGCGGCCGAGCTTGAGGCAAAGCCGCAGCATGCCGACGGCGTCGCGCGGCGTGAAACGCAGATAATTGCGATGCGCGCGCTGGAGGTAATCGACCGCCATCTCGACCAGGTCGTCCGGCGCGAAAGGCACGTTGAACTTGAGAATCTTCTTCTCATCGGCCCGATCCGGAAAGCCGAGCTCGATCTGTGGCTGGAGCCGGGATTGAATGTATTCGGGCACCTCGTAGGTCGAGGCGTCGTCGTTCATCGTGCAGCAGACGCGGAAGTCCTCGTGCGCCCGCAGCTTGAGCCCGGTGATAATGCTCTCGATGTATCGCCGTTGATCGAGCAGCGGCGCGAGCGACGCCCAGGATTTCTCGCTCATCCGGTTCGCTTCATCCAGGATGCACACCCCGCCTCGGATCATGGCCGTGACCAACGGCGATGCGTGATACCCGATCTTTCCATCGCTTGCGATCACCGGCGTGATGAGCAGGTCTTCGGGCCGCGTATCCATCGTGCATTGGAAGATGTAGACCTCGCGACCCATCTCGCGCGCGACGGCGTAACCAAGCGTCGTTTTGCCGATGCCGGGCTGGCCGATCAGGCGCGGATTGAGCGGTGTATCGCGCGGCTCGACGACCATCCACGAGGCGACCAACTGGCGGCGCAGGCGATCGTTGCCGATCCATTCCATCGCGATCTCGTCCGGGTGGGCGAGTATCAGTTCGATATTGTCGATTGTTTCCGTGCGGCGCGCGTTAGGGGAGGGTTCCGTTGCCATTGCAATGTCGGCCTTGATCGCCCGTGGGATGAATCGGGCCTTCGCGTGAAGGGGCATCATTGTGCCGGTGGCCGGGGCAATCTTCAACGACATTGACCCGGGCCGCGTCTGCAAAACCGAAGGCGATTGAATCTTCTCGCCTCCGGGTTATGCGCATGCTGTAATGTCAGCCGATGAAAGGCCACGCAATCTTTCGTCGGGCGCGTGAATGGACAAGCAAAATGGGCAATTCCGGAAAGAGCATTTGGGAGATTCTCTTTAGTCTTGTCGTGTGGATTCTCGTGATAGGCTTTGTGCTCGTCTTTCTCAGCATGACCATCGGCAGGATTCCAGAAACGAGGGTTCGCTCTCGCGTCTACAAGGCCAAGGCAGATGTCCGAACTTTGGGCGCG
>JAJFLK010000014.1 GCA_021772735.1 Candidatus Sumerlaeota bacterium
AGCTCGGGCTGCACGCCGGCGCCGAGGAGAACTTCGGCGCACAGGCCAAGAACCTCAGCCTCCCCGCCGGCCGGACCGCCGTGGCTGGGGTTAACGCTGTCGACGCGAACGAGCGATTGGGCGAGCGCAACGGCCGGGGTGGGATCGATCTGGTCGGGATTCAAAATTTGGAGCAATCGAGGTGGAGAGGCAAACGCGGGCACACCGCTGAAGCGCCACCATCAGCAGTTCGAATTATTCGCCCTGGGTCTGCTGGCGGATTTCATTGATCTGATCGCGGCACAGCGCGGCTTTTTCAAAATCCTCATCGCTGATGGCCTTGTTCATTTCTCGTGATAGTTCGCTGATGGCCGCATCCGGATTCTTGATGAGCGAACTCGCGCCCATCGTCGCCGATTGGATAGGCTGTTGTTCGGCAGAATCCGT
Organism: Candidatus Sumerlaeota bacterium; assembly: GCA_021772735.1. Classification (GTDB taxonomy): domain Bacteria; phylum Sumerlaeota; class Sumerlaeia; order MVZB01; family JAJFLK01; genus JAJFLK01. The sequence continues at coordinate 427 of JAJFLK010000014.1, forward strand.
CGAGCCCGCTTCGGTCTGACTCGCCGGGTCTTTAGGGCCGGGGGCGCCGGCCTCGCCGGGCTGGCCGGTATCGCCCGCGTCGCCCTTGTGAGGCATTTCCACCGGGGCCTGATCTCCGCCGCCCGGCCTGCGGCCGACATGCCGCGTACTGCCGTGGAATCGGCGCAGCTCGGGTAGAAGTTGATCCCGAAACGACTCATAACAATCCGAGCACCCAAGAAGCAGGCTCTTGCGATATGCCTCAAACGTGAGCCCGCATGTCGCGCACTCGATCAGTAGATCCTCCTGGGAGGCCGGCGTCGTGCCTTGCTCCTGGCTCAGAATGTTCGCGAGTATCTCGCTAAGCGGGATCTTGGGTTTCTGGTAAGAACTTTTCTCAACCGCATGCTCGGGGCAGAAATACATATCGTAGACCTGATCTTTTTCGATCCGCACAAACTTGTGCGTGGCCTGCTTGCCGCACATCATGCATTTTTTGTTCATAATCATGGTTCGCGTCTCAGCTCAATTGCGGAGCCGATGGCAGGAGTTTGGAGGGGGAACCGATCCCGAGGCCGCGCTTCCGCTCCGCGCTCGCATGCCACTCTATCATTTTACCCCATACACGGATCCCGCTCCATCGGAAAAATGGGCGAGTTGATACTTCCAAGGCTCCGGGCGCGCGGCCGCTCAACGGCTCCAGGCCGATAACCGCCGGTCCCACCAGGGTCGAGACCAAGCCAACTTCACAATCGAATCGAACGCCGCATCTCGTTCGCCCACTCGGCGAGTACTGCCGCTTGCGACATCGTGGACGTAAAGCGCCCACTGCCCGACGCGTCCATCACTCGCGAGGTAACCAAGCATACGTCCGTCGTGAGACCAGTCCATCGCCTCGACCGAACCGAAAATCTCGAACTCGTCATTGACCTTGCGGGCTTCGCCGCCCGGAGTGGCGATAAACAGCTCCATCACGCCGGGCGAATCCTGGTCCGAGCGATACGCGAGCCGCCCGCCGTCCGGAGCCCAGATGAAGTCCGTGGCGACGTGAATCGGCGCGGCCCGCTCCGGCGTGATCGCCGCCTCGAACCAGCCATCGGGATCGACCATGAGCAGTCGATCGCCCAACTCGGCGCCGCCTCGGATCAGCGCGGCGATCTGCGAGCCATCGGGCGACCACGCGATAGTATCGATCGCGCCGCTGCCGACGCCGAGCACCTCCTTAAGATCCGATCCGGCCATAAGGTCACCAATAAGAAGTCTGCCGCCGGAGCGGCCCGGCGCGAGGAGAGCAACCGCCGCAAGCGACCCGGCCGGAGCCCAGTGGGAATCGGTCACATTGTCGGAGAGCGAATCATGGACCTGGGCCTCGGAAATTTCGCCGCCCAGAAGCGAAAAAGTTCTCAATCGCCGCGCGCCAAGAAGAGGACTGTCAGAATCGTCCGACCCACCTTCCAATATGCTCGCTTCGAGCAACGAGAAGGCCTGGCCATCTAAAGACCACTCGGCGTGGACCGGTGCAAATTCGGACATGAATTCGGCACCGACCGCGACGCCAGATTCGTTAAGCCAGTGAATGGCGATGCCGTTGCCGGCACCTTGGGAGTCCGCGTCGGGCGCGACGAAAATCGCCGCTACGGCGGAGCCATCCGGCGCGGGCACAAGCGCGCGCGGTCGGGTGCGCATCGGGACGCTGGAGGATGGAATCCCCCCCCCGCTCAAATCAGTTACGGAAAGTTTGAATTGATCGTCCTCGGCGAGCGTAACGACCCAATCGTGCCCCGAAGGAAGCGCCGAAACCGGCACCGTCAAGCCCGCGGGCGTGGCGGACACCAGCCGATCGCCCCCCCGGGCAAGAACGTCGGCTGCAAGATTCAGGACCTGGGTTCCAGCGGCGTCGCCGGTTGACGAACCGGTATAAGCCAAGGCAGCTCCACCAGGGGACCATTGAAAGTATTCACCGTCCGGTACTGAGCCTAATTTTTGCGTGGCCCCGGCTATACCGTTGAAAAATCGAATCTCGTACACGGGCGGCAGTCCGGTCTCGGAGAGCGCGCCCAATCGACGCGCCGAGGTCAGAACAATCGGTTCGGATCGTTCGCCCTCGATCCCGTCGAAATTGATCGCCGCGACCTGGAGGCGCTGGACCTCTCCGGCCGAGGGCAGATAAAATTCCAAATTCGAATCCGGGGCGTAAGTTCTCCGAATCCGATCCGCACCCGCAGCGGCGCCGTCTACATTGGAGCGATAAACGGCGTACCCCGCCGCATCGGTTCCGCTGTCGTTCCATGCGAACCTGATGCGCCCGGAGCTCTGGCCCTGAACGGGCTCAAATCGCAAATGCCTCGGAGGAGGGAGAATCGCGAGCGGTGCGCGGTCTTTGCCGGGCAGGCCGGTTTGCCCCGTCTCGCCCTTCGAACCTGGTAGACCCTGTGGTCCGGCCGGACCCTGGACGCCTTGCGGCCCCGTCTCGCCTTTCGGTCCAGACGGACCTTGCGGGCCAACCTGACCGCCCGGGCCCGTCGCCCCCGGCTCGCCCTTTGGCCCTGCAGAACCCGTCGCGCCAGATTCTCCGGTTTGACCCTTCTCTCCCGGCGTGCCCTGAAGCCCGGCATCACCCTTGGGCCCCGTTTCTCCGGTATCGCCCTTGGCACCCGCCGTTCCGGTATCGCCTTGCGGGCCTTGTGGCCCCGTCGGGCCAGCCTCGCCCTGCGGTCCCTGCGGCCCCGTAGGGCCAGCCTCGCCTTGCGGTCCCTGCGGCCCGCGTTCGCCCTTTGGTACGAGCTCTGGGCCTGGCTCAGAAGGTTGAGTCGGAGTCGTGGGCTCGTCGTCTTGCCCGGTCGCGATCTCCGAAGGCGTGTTCGCGTCGGGCGTGCTTTGGGCCGCATCATCTTGCGCCCGGGCCGGCGGCGCGGCCAGGACGCCCAAATACATCCATAGGAACAGACACGCACACCGCGCCCGACACCAACCAGGGGCCGAGCGGCCAATTAGAAAAAAAAGGAATTTCATGCGTCTAAATAGCAGAAACCTGAACTCCCGCTTCAGCGCCACTGCCGACATCGGATCACATTGCGCCCGTCGTCGGTGAGCTTTTCTTCAACGATCGTCGCGCCCCTGCGCTCGATCTGCTCGACCATCTTGTGGTAGGCGAATTTCTTTATCAACTCGCGTGAGAACTCTTCGCCGCGCGCTCGCAGATTATGGGCCGAAGATGAGCTCGGCCCGGAGACTTCGACGTAGAACTTACCCGCGTCATCTTTGCGGAAGACAAGCTTGATGTCGTCGCGCTCGAACATGAGCCGCTCTTCGTGGCCGAGATCCTCAGAGATCACCTCGGCGAGGACGGAATCCAGGGCGATCTCGACGCGGCGCATGTTCTCGAGTTTGCGCGTCAGCGAGCTTCTGAACATCCCTTTGGTGTTGCCGTGCGCGCCGAGGCATTTATATCCAAGCGCCGCCCCGGCTGCGGTCGCGATCGGCAGCAACGCGGGCCACGTCCAGCCCATCATTGGCGTCAGAAAGAAAACTGTTCCCAGTCCGGCCATACTTCACCTTCACCAAAGGCTGTTCAAGACGCCCCTGACTTACATGGACGGGCCAGCCGGGCGCTGTTCAAACGCCGGGGGCCAACCAGAACCATGTATAGCATGTAAAGCGGCGCTTAGCTTGCCAACCGGCGCTTCCTCACATAGACTGCTCACTTCGTCCCCAGAGCAACCGCCTGGAGACACGCCAAAGCGCGCCAGTAGCTCAGCTGGATAGAGCACCGGACTTCGAATCCGGGTGTCGGGGGTTCGAATCCCTCCTGGCGCGCCAACTTTCTTCACGATTGAACCACCGCACATAAACTCTCTAACCTTTCTCTAGCCTTGGTCAGCTTCGGACAGGCTGGGCTCCGGGACCAAGGTGCGGGAGTGCATGGCGCGGCGAGCGCCGAATTCCCCCAGGGCGAGGTCCTGACCGGAACTCCAGGCTCGCCAGGCGAGGTCGAAGGCGAAATCTTCCGGGTGATGAGCGTTGAGGACTTCGGTCGATTCACAACGGGAGCCGTGCTTGTGGCCCGCACGACGAACCCCGCATGGACCTCGCTCTTCTACACGGCCCGCGCCGTCGTAACTGAAAGTGGCGGTTCTCCTTCTCACGGCGCGGTCACGGCACGCGAGATCGGCCTAGCGGCGGTGATGGCCGTCCGGAAAGTCTTATCCACAGTTCGAGACGGCGAACGAGTAAAGGTCATCGGGACGAACGGAATCGTCCAGCGACTTGGCGACCCCGAAGAGGGCGAGTGATCCGGAACGACAATCGAGAGCCGCAGAACGCGTAATGTTCTCCCCATTTCCCAATGGCGGGCGATAAAATATCGCAGGCGTGAAAATAAGTGCGTTACGAGCCGGCTTTGAGCCGTCCTTTCCAGATTGGAAAAGGCAAGCGATGGGGACGATGTGAATCCTGAGATCGAAAAACTTTGGGAGCGTTTCGAGGAGAAACCGGACGGCGAGCGTTTCGAGCCGTTGTATGAAGAGACGCGCAAGCTGGTCTATTCCCTGTGCCTTCGTCTGCTGAAGAATGAAGAGGACGCCTGGGACGCATATCAGTCCACTTATATGCGGCTGACCATGCTCGCCCGGCAAGAGCGGAGCGAGTCGGAAATTGAGACCTTCAATCGATTGCTTTACAGGACGACCATCCGTGAGGCACAAGCTCTGCGCCAAAGGCGCCGACGCCGCAACCTAAAGGAGGTCGCTGTGGAGCGTATGCCTGTCGCCGTCGAAACGTCCATCGGGCCGGACAAGGCCGCGATGCGGGTGCAGAACGTCGAGAAGCTCGAGGCCCTCATGGCCCAATTGCCGGAGAAATATCAGACGCCGATCCTTCTCCATTACTTCCACGGCCAGAGCCAGACCGAAATATCAGCGATCATCGGCAAATCGAAAATGACCGTCTCCCGTCGGATCGCGAAAGGCCTGGGCGAGCTGAAGCGGATGATGCGCCGTGCAGGCCTCAGCGAATCCGTACTTAGCGCTTCGGTGTTGGGAAGTTTGAGCTTGATCGAGCCGCCGTCAGCGATTGCTGCGTCTGAAATGTTCAGCCTGGCCTTGAAGGCGGCAAGCGCGAGCGCGAAAGCCGGCGGGCTTGCCGCGACCGGCGGCCTTGGAGCGTCAGGCGCGGCCAAGCTTCTGGCGTTGGGAAAGGTGAAGGCTTCGATCCTGGTGGGTATAGCAGCCGCTCTGATACTGATCGTGGCCCAGAGAGATCGCGCGCCCGTGAACGCGCAGGGCGCGGGTGCGCGATCGTCGGCCTTGATGCCAGTGGGACGCATGCTCGAAGGCGATACGGCGGCACTTAATTGGAGGCTCCCGACGGCCGGAACCCGAATTCAGAGCACTGAGACGCGCCAGCGTCAAATGGCTTCGGGCCAATGGCGCGATTATCTCATTCTAAATTCCGTCAAAGAGGTTATTCGCAGGGACGATGCCGGCGGCGCGGAGCTCTCTTATGCTGTGCTGTCGGCCGAGCCTGGCATACTCGGCATGAGCATCCCTGCTTTCGATAGTGTCGCCTTCACCTACCGAATTGATCCAGCCGGAGGTGTGACGGACATTTTGATTCTATGTTCGGTGGATCAATTGGATGGATGGATGGCCCGGGCGATCATTCATGCGGTATCGACGGACGCCTTTCGATTGGACCCGGGCCGCGAGGTTCGTCCGGGAGAGACCTGGACAAGATCGATTCGTGGTCGTCTCGATCAGTACCGTTCGGCGTGGTTTGAACTCGACGCGACTCTAAGCTTCGCGGGATATGAAGAACTGAATTCACTAAGGCTGGCCCGCATAGATGTGGCAATTGAGCAGACCTATGGCGGAGTCTCGCTCGAACCCAAACGATTCGTACCGGGGCACGAGGTCAAGCAAGCCGACGTGACCATCTCAGGGGCCATCTGGATCGAACCCGATTCGGGCCGTGTGCATTCCGTCTCTTTCGGTTTCGAGGATTTCGCCCGCGAGGAATATGAAATATCGCTGGGGGACGGCGGTGATGGACCGACGACAACTCGGAGACGGTGGCGAGCGCCATCATCACGACTGACTGGAAGTTTTAGTTTGGTTCAGTAGGGGCGCGGGTTGAACGCGATCCGGCCTGGGCCGATAGATTTCAAACGCCAACTTTCCTCTGAAAGATGGTCCCCACGGCCTAAGCAGCGGCCGCGAACCAGCTCGGATTGTCGGCATGTTTAAAGATCTTTAAGAATAGATATAAATCTATATTCAATTAGGAGAGCATAATGAAATTTTCACAACCAATTCTCATTTTGACAATCGCGACGTTCATTTCTCGTTCGATAGCAGCCGGCCCGATCAACTACGCCAATCCTCAGATCGGGGTCCCGGTGACGCGCGCGCAGATCGAGGCCTTCACCGGCCAGGCGT
>JAJFLK010000131.1 GCA_021772735.1 Candidatus Sumerlaeota bacterium
AAGCCGCCGAAGCCGAAGCGAACCTCATCGTCGCGCAAGCTGCGGCGGTTTCTGCCGTGGCCGAGTCTGCGGACGATGAAAGCGCAGAGCGTTCGAGTCGATACTCAATCGCCGACGTGCATTTTCATCTCGTCGATTTCCTCCAGCGCAGCGATGGGATCGAGGCCGCCGTTAAGGCCATGGATCGCACCGGAGTCGAGCGCGCGGCGATCAGCGGCATGCCGGTTGTCAAGAAGTGGAACGCGGCCGATCCGCGCCAGCCGCTTTATTACCTCGAAGACGACGCGCCCGCATACTGGTACAGCGCGACTGATGTGCTCGTGGCGCGAGCGGTCGAATCTCTACCTGGCGGTGACCGCGCCCGATTTCATCCGTTCATCTGTGGCTTCAACGGCACGGATATGAACGCGGTCGATCACATCAAACGCATGATCGAATGGTACCCGGGTCTGTGGCACGGCATCGGCGAGGTCATGGGGCGTCACGACGACCTGACGGCGTTGACCTACGGCGAGACCGCCCGCGCGGATCATCCCGGTCTTGATGCTGTCTATGACTTCGCGGCAGAGAACGACCTGCCGGTCCTCGTGCATCAAAACATCAGTTCGGTGCGGATCAGGGAACCCCTTTACCTGCACGAGATGGAGAACGCAGTCCGGAATCATCCGAAGACCCGCTTCATCTGGGCTCACTGCGGGATCAGCCGACGGATCAATGTCCCGACGCTGACCCAGGAGATTCGGCGCATGCTCCGGACATACCCGAACCTCTGGGCCGATCTTTCATGGGTGGTCTTTGAGGAATACATCTGCCCCGATGGCGTGCCCTCGCCCGATTGGGTCGCCATGTTGAGCGAATTCCCGGATCGCTTTATCATCGGCTCGGATAAGGTCGCGAAATTCGATAATCTCGAAGATGAGATCTGGAAGTATAATGTTCTGCTCGATGCCCTGGAGCCCGCCGCCGCGAGCAAAATCGCACACGAAAATTTTATCGATATCCTACCGGCGCCCGTTCGCAGCTCGATCAGACGCTAGAGGCTGGAAACTCCAAGACTGATACAAGTAACCGAAAAAGGATCGAGAGGGATTTGAAGATGGGGATTGACGTGGCATTTTGTAACGGTCCAGAGCTGGCCGAGGGCGAGGAGTTGACCGAGGGCGAACAAATCGCGAGCGTCGGCGGGTTCTACAACCTGGTGATGATGATGGGCAACGTGTTCGAGCCCGCCCGAGCGGTGGACATTCCCGCCGTCAAGGAGGCCATGGTTGAATTTGACGTTCTCATCGAAGAGATCCGCGAGGCAGGCGACAGCAACTTCGCCGGATACTGCGCGTTTACGACACAGGCAGCCAAGCAGGTGAAGGATATGGGGGGCGATGCGGCATCGATCGCCGGCGGTCCCATCGCGGCCGATCCTTCCCAGTTTCATCCCGATGCGCGCGCGTTCCTGGGCCGTCTGATCCTGAACGATCAACCGATCAGTCCGGAGCTGTGTGGTCGCGCGGCACCGTTCGTCGGCATATCGCTCGGACTGTTCTCTGCGTGGCGAGATCAGTGCGCCGAAGATCAGCCCGAAGCTTCGGCGGCGATGGGCGCGGCGTTCGATGTCCTTGACATCATCCGCAATTACATGGACCAAGCGTTTGAAGAAAGCCGATACGCGCTGTTCTCGGCGTAAATCGAAAGCCCGGCCGGACGCCCCGAACTGGGTGCCAAACTTTCTTTCATCGCGGGGAGCCTTGGGCTACTCTGTGCGCCATGGAATCTGGCGAAACGGATACACCCGAAGTTCAAATCGCAAGTTTTCGCGCGATTGTCCGCGGTCGCGTCCAGGGCATCGGCTTCCGATACTTCGTCCGCAGCCGCGCAGAGGAACTCGAACTTTGCGGGACGGTGCGAAATTTGACGAACGGGATCGTCGAAGTCGAGGCCGCGGGGCACAGACCGCAGCTCGATCGCCTGATCGAACACCTGCACGAAGGCCCCGGACTCGCCAGCGTCCAGAGCGTTGAAGTCGATTGGGAGATCACGGTGACGGCTGGCGGCGGATTCCGCATCACCTACTGAGCGCCATCCCGACTGAAGTTGGTAAAAATCAGACGAATCGCCTGCCGCCTCATCGTCTCAAGCCAAAACACTCACAAGTTTCCTCATGCTGATCTACACAGATTTTGTTATAGCCCTGATTCGAGATATCGCCTCACGCGTCGATGGCCTGGCGCACATCGACGTTCGAAGAGTCGCCGTCGCCGCCGCGCCACGGTGGGCCGGACGCACTTGGGGCAATCTGGCGACCTGCATCGCGCTTCGCGGTGGCCCGACCGGGGGCGGCTCGGACGAGTCCGAATCCGAAAGGGCGCCTGATGGTTCCGAGGGGCTTGCAGGGCCCGAAGGCCGCCTTTCACCCACTGACTCGCACGAACATGCTGAAACCCCCGGCGCCGCCGAGTTTTCAATCTGGTTTCGTGGACGGTCGAAAAAAGTCATCGAGGTTTCGCCCTGGCGTCGGCGGGTTCCGGTTCGTATCGAATCGGACGGTGAGCCGTGCCTGTATCTGATCCTGCTGCGCCTGCCTCGGCTGCTCGAACACAATCCCCTGGAGACTATCGTCCACGAGATGCTTCACATCGGCGAGAACTTCGACGGCCACCTCCGGCCGCTGCGCCATGGGCGTCAGTTCGATTGGCTCGTGCATCAATACGTGCGGCAATGGCTCGCCCAAGCCGACACGCAGACCGCCGAACTCGCGCAGATGAAGCTCGACGAGCTTCTCGCGCGCGGGGACACAATCGCAGCGCGCCGCCTGCCGGCCCGCTTCCGGCCCGTCATTAGCATCCCGGCCGTGGCGCCTTACTCGTACGAAGAAGGCGTCGCCCGTCATTACCCCGCCTATCGCCTGGCCCGCACGTATCGGATCAATAAAGGAGCCAAGGCCAGCGGCTTCACTCCTCGCGAAGTTCCGCGCACGATCATCCTCGATGATTGTCCGTTGCGGCTCTACGACGCGAAGGGCTCGCACGCGATGCCCCGCGCGATGGAGCGATACTTCCGCCAGGGTGCGCGGCCGGCCGGATTGGCCGCAATGGCGGGGGCAGAGCCGCCAGAGCAACTTAGCCTCCTGAGTCCAGACAATGTTTGACCGCTCCCCCAACCCGGCGCCGCCCGGCTTCGTCCACGTCGATCTGGACGGGCTCTGGACCCTGGCCGGCTGCTACGGCTTCGACGAGGGCGATACGTGGGATCACGATCCGGTCTTCGCGTTTGCACTGCCTAGGATGCTCGACCTGTTTGAGCGGCTCGAGATTCGCGCGACGTTCTTCATCGTCGGCCGGGATCTGGACCACCCGGATAAGCGACGCCTGATCGGGGAGATCGCCGAACGCGGGCACGAACTTGCCAATCACTCGCGATCGCATCGCTTCGGCCTGGAACTCCTGCCCGAGGCCGACTTGCTCGAAGAGATCGTCGGCGCGCAGACGGCTCTGATGCAATTGACCGGGCGCGCGCCGCTCGGGTTCCGCGCGCCTGGTTACGACGCCGGCCCGCGAGTGCTCGCGGCCTGTGCCGCCGCCGGACTCAAGTACGACGGCTCGGCACTGCCGACGCATTGGGGGCCGCTGCTTCGATTTATGGCCGGCCGACTGCGCACGCAGGTTCGCGATGAAGTCTTCGATGAATTCGAATCCGATTACGGCACGCCGACCGAGCCGGGGGCGGGGGCAGAGGGCATGCAGCCCATCAGCGCCGAAGTCCTGCGCGGCCAATATGGTTCAGGCGCATGGGGCAGCGGGGCGCGCGGGGCACTCGCGCCGCAATGGGCTAACTTTGAAGTAGATACTGGGGAAGATTCGGGAACGGCCGATCCCGAGATTGAGACCGAAACCACGCCCCTCTTGCGGTTCCCGCTGGCGACCTCGCCGTTTTTCCGGCTGCCGCTGCACGCAAGCATGGGAATGATCCTCGGCGCATCATCGGTCAAGTCCGGCCTGGCGCGCCTGGCTGGCGTCGGCTGGCCGGTGACGTATCTAATTCACGGCCTGGATGCAGCCGATCCCCACGAATTCACGAGCCGCCTGCCTGCGGCCCTGGGCAAAAGCGAATACTTCGGCTTCGAGCTTGAGAATCGGATGAACTTCCTCGCCGACGTTCTCGCAGAATTCAAGACAATGACTCGCCACGAGACAACCGAGGATTACATTGAGAGGATTCGAAGCGACTGAGAAATATCGACGGCGATTATCGGCTGGACCAAAGGAGAACTGAGACATGAGCACCGCTCTCGCAATTTGTCACAACATATCCATGGCGATCTACTTTGTGTCGCTTCTTAATATTATGCTATTTCAAGTTGGCTCGAGATCAATGTTGTACTTCTGCCAATTCTCGGGACACCTTCTCCGCCCCTTCGTGATATTTGCCGTCATCGGATTTGTCATTCAGCTCAGCGTGTATGAAGTATCGGATATCGCATATCGTGACTTCGCTTTGGGCGGAGAGCGGGTATATAATATGGATTCGAAAGCACTTCTAAACTCTACCGTAGCCCTTTGCATTTTATTGATCATTCAGATGTTTTGGCGACAAACCTAGTGAACATATCTCTTTGATCGCCTGGATGAAACGGGAGATACACATGACGAAGAACCCCCTATACGGCCTCGCCTGCCTGGCCCTCCTGGCTGGCGCAATCTCAATCGGCTCGAACCCGGCGCACGCCGAGGAGATCCGGCCCGGTGTTTTCAGGACGCCGGATGAGCGCTTCCAGGATCTGCCCGGCTTCAACTTCGAGCCACACTACAAAGAGATCGACGGCTACCGCGTCCATTACCTCGACGAAGGCCCCGGCGATGGCGAGCCCATCCTTCTCCTGCACGGCGAGCCGACGTGGTGCTTCCTGTATCGCAAGATGATTCCGGTCCTGACCGAAGCGGGTTACCGCTGCATCGTCCCGGATCTGATCGGCTTCGGCCGGTCCGATAAACCCGCCGACATGGATATTTACACCTATAAATTTGAGGTCGACGCCATAGCGGCGCTCGTTATCGCGCTCGACCTGAGGGACGCGACGTTCGTCGGTCAGGATTGGGGCGGGCTGATCGGCCTGCGGGTCGTCGCCGAGAACGAAGAGCGGTTCGCGCGGGTCGTCATCTCGAACACGGGTCTTCCGACCGGGGAGGGCGAGATGCCGCCCTCGTTCGCCGCGTGGAGGGCGATGAATCAGGCGATGATCGACCGGCGCGATATCCCGACCGGTATGATGCTCGCGCAGACTCTCGCCGCACCCGAGTTGGCGGCGGCTTATGACGCCCCTTTCCCCGATCCGCGATACAAGGCCGGCGCGCTCATCCTGCCCCAACGCGTCCCGGTCGATCTGGAAGACCCGGCGCGCGAAGCGAACCTCGCGGCGTGGGAAGTTTTCCGCAAGTGGGAGAAACCGTTCCTCACGGCCTTCGGCGATAGCGATCCCATAACCGGCGGGCTCCGGGCCGCCTTCGAAGAGCAGATCCCAGGAGCCAAGGGCCAACCGCATACGACGGTGATCGGTGCGGGCCATTTCATCCAGGAATCCCACGGCAAAGAACTCGCGGAAATCATCGTGGATTTCATGCGCGCGACGGGATCGGGCGATTGAGGCGTAAGCAAGTCATGAACCGCGCGCGCCCGCCCGGCCGGGAAATGGCTGGCTCTCCGCCATTGGCTCGATTATCCTGAGCGCCAGAGAATTTCTAGCCGGGGGCTCGAACTTGATGTTCATTCGTTTGATCGGTTCTCGATCCTCATTCGGGATTGCGCTTATTTTGATGGCATCGTCGCTCGCATTCGCAGCCTGCGGCCGGGCGGGCATGGGCACCGCCAAGCCGGACCAGACCGGCGAGACTTC
>JAJFLK010000132.1 GCA_021772735.1 Candidatus Sumerlaeota bacterium
TTGCGCCGGCCGCCGGATTTCCTTCCACGTTCGCCGAGTAACCCTGGCTGGCGATCTGGGCCGAGGGCACCTGTGCCCCCGGGGTGTCTCGGATTACATGCGCGGAGATTTCCTCGATGGCCAGGCGCGCCGTACCTTGACTCGGGCCAATGATGAATCCCACCATCAGACAGGTTCCCGCCGCAGCCGCTCCCAGTGTCAATCCTCGTGCCTTATGTCGTCTCATGGCTCTTCTCTCCTCCGGTTCTCGATTTCGCTTCCGGAACGCTCTATCTCAAGAGCCGTGCCCGCTTTCGAATCAGAGTCAACTTGAACAATATCAATGCTAAATGGCGGAACGAGCCACATGGCCCCTCACGCCCGCGCTCAGTCCGGTTGACATTCAATGTCGCCATGATTACGTTCAATGACATCGACCGAATCCGACGCCGCCCGCCTACTGGAAACCTACCATGACCAATCTCCCCCCCGACGAACGCGCATTCCTCGCCACCATCGCCCGGCTTGGCTTCTGCAACCCGTTCCTGCCTGAGCGAATCGAACTCGAAAAGCAGGCGCTCGGCGATGAATACGTCACAGCGGGCAAGGTCTGGAGTCTCCAGCCTGACCAAGAACTGCTCGGTTTCTACCCGAACACGAATAAGATCCTCGAACACACCGCCCGGATCTGCGCGACCATGCGCGACGCCATGGCTTCGGGCGAAGCCAAATACACGAATGCGGACCTGCGGCCCTACGAGGAAGCCGTGTTCTTCATCCTCTATAATCGATTCCAGTCCGAGATGTTCGAGTATGTCACCCGCGCCATCGAACGCGGAGAGGCCAAGGCGCGGGTCGAGTTCTATCCCGAGTTTGAGCGGGCAGTCGCCGAATACTTCGGCGTCGATGCGCGCATCAACCTGCCGCCCGAAGAGGTCGCGCACGTCTTCGCCTGCTTCTTCCAGATCCGGCGCGCGTTCCACCATTTGTTCGGCTTCATCATCGGCGGCTCGCTCCCGGCCGCGCGCGTCCGCGCCGCCGCTTGGCAATCGATCTTCACGCACGACATGCGCCGATACCGCCGCTCGCTTTACTCACGCATGGGCGATATGACAACGCTCATCACCGGTGCCTCGGGCACGGGCAAGGAAGTCGTCGCCCGCGCCATCGGGGTCTCGCGATACATCCCCTTCGACCCGGTTACGCGCACGTTCGGCGAGGATTTCCTGGGCTCGTTCATCCCAATCAATATCTCGGCCCTGCCCTCGACGCTGATCGAATCCGAACTGTTCGGCCATCGGCGCGGCGCGTTCACCGGCGCGCTGCAATCTCGGGTCGGCTGGCTCGAGCTCTGCCCCGCGCTGGGCACGGTTTTTCTCGATGAGATCGGCGAGCTCGACGGCACGATACAAGTCAAGCTCCTGCGCGTCCTGCAGGAGCGCACGTTCTCCCGAATCGGCGAGACCGAGCCGCGACGATTCGAAGGCAAGATCATCGCCGCGACGAACCGCGATCTGGAATCCGAGATGCGCGAGGGCGGCTTCCGCGAGGATTTTTATTATCGCCTCTGCTCGGACATCATCGAGACCTCGACGCTCCGCGATCAGCTCGCCGATACACCCTCGGAACTGGGAAAACTTGTACGTTTTATCACGCGCCGCATCGCTGGCGAAGAAGTGGCCGATTCGATCTCCGAGGAAATCACCGCCTGGATCGAGCGCGAGCTTGGGGTCGATTATGCATGGCCCGGCAATGTCCGCGAGCTCGAACAGTGCGTGCGAAATTACATCATCCGGGGGTCATACACACCGCGCGCGCAGGCGACCCCGGCCGTCAATGGCCGCGACGCTCTCACGGCGGATTTCCTCGCCGGCTCGACCACGGCCGAGCAACTCCTGGTCCGATACTGCACGATCGTCTACGCGCAGACGGGCAACTATCAGGAGACCGCCCGTCGGCTCGAACTCGATCACCGCACCGTGAAGCGCAAGATCGACCACGAGCTGCTCGACGCCATTAAAATGGGTGGCCAGAACGGCTAACGATCGATTTTTCTCTTCGCAAGCTCCGCAGCCGCTCAATCACACGCTATTTCTCGGGGAAAACTTCCTTCAACTCGTCTAACGCCTTTTCAAATCGCGGATACGTGCGCGCGCGGACGCGCCGTGCGTCGTTCAGGTGCCCGGCCTCGCCCAGTTCCGATGCTGTCTGCCGGACCCGCTTGAGCGTTTCGAGTAATGCGCCTCTCTCGCGCGCGCTCACGCGAACCTCGCGCCGCCGGACCGCAACGTTCATCGCGTCGCAAAATTGCTGAACGAACAGCCCGGGGCAGTGCAATTCGGCCAGCCGTCCCTCGTCGATCAGTTCGCGCATCACTTCGTCCAGTTCATATATCCCCGCCGCCAGAGCTTCGGCTCCGGCCGGCATCTCGATCCGAGGGCAGTCCTCGATGCTATTGGCGTGCTCGGGAAGGCGATCGGCAAGACGGTCGATCGCGACGGGAATGGTGCCTGAGGCACCCCCCCTTGGATCCGTGTCGGGACCCACCCCGGCACCGGCATCCGCGCCGCCGCCTGAGGCACCACCCTGGGCCGTGCCTATATCCGTGCCGCCGCCGACACCTCGCTCGCCGCCGTGATTCGCGACAACCCGCGCCACAGACATCGCGTCGTGCGCGTGGAAATGCGCGTCATCATTGAACGCAAAATCTTCGGGCGCGCTCGAATGCGAATAGCCATGCATTTGCATAAGAAATAGCAGGGCGCCGGCCGCGATCAATGCGTTGTTCGCAGTCGCGCTGAACTTCGCGAATGTCTCATGCCGCCGCCAATAGGAGAGCGCCGCGACCATCACCGTCAACGCCGCGATCTGACCGAGTTCGACGCCCAGATTGAACGACAATATCCGGAGGATCAACCCATCCTCGCCCAGTGGCAATTGCTGCAATCGGGTCGAAAGACCGAATCCATGAATCAGGCCGAAGATAAGAACGGCCGCGGGCAGATTGGGCGACTTGACGTCCAGATATCGACGGAAGCCATCGTTGTTATCGAAGCCCTTGTAGCAAACGCTCAGCGCGATCACGGCATCGACCAGAAAATAATTCGCTGTGATCATCTTAAGCGTCGCGAAGATCAGCGTGATGCTGTGGCCGATCGTAAACGCGGTGACAAACTTGACGATCTCGCCGAATCCGCGCAGAAAAAAGACAACGCCGAACAGGAAAAGAAGATGATCGTATCCGGTCAGCATGTGCATCGCGCCGAGCCGGGCGTATTGAAGGTAACCGCCTTCAAGCATCGCCTCGCGGTCGGCCGCCGAGATGCCATGCGCCTCGCCGCCCGACGCGACCGCGAACAATGCCATCGCGGCGACAGCGATCAACAGTCGGGTCCGAAAGCCGCGGGATCGGGACCCGCCGCCCGCAGAATCCAACAGTCCCGATGGTTCAGTTGTTCTCATCGCTTCCGTGTCTCGATTCACACGTGTCATTTCCCCCTCTTTTCGCCCATCACCCAGTCAGGCTTCGCCCGCTGATTCTCGTTGGCCCGTGCCCAAATTTCGAGCAAGCTATTATGAGGCGTCTCGCAGAATTGGACAATGGCATTCGGAACGCGACTTGAAGAGCGATAGACCTTCGGCAACTCAAGGCAACCGGCAAGTGAATCCCGACCCCGAGTTCCGTTTCGAGATCGGACAGCTTGTCCGCCACCGCCGGTATGGCTACCGTGGCGTCGTCTTCGACCGCGATGCGAAGTGCGAGGCCGAGGATGAATGGTACGAGAACAATCAGACTCAGCCGCCCCGGGATCGGCCGTGGTATCACGTCCTCGTCGACGGCCGCGAGCATTCGACCTACGCCGCGCAATCGAACCTAGAGGCCGACCCCTCGCCCCGCCCGGTCAACCACCCCTGGCTCGAAAAAGTCTTCTCCTCGTTTGTCGCCGGCCGGTATTACAAAGAAAACGTAAACTGAACGGGCGGGGCCGACTAGCGATTCCAGCTAGCCAGCATTCTTGGATCGGATGTCCGGCGGATCGCGGAACCTTGCTCTCATCACGGCCCCATCCGGATCAAGAATCCGACGAACCAAAAAACTGGAATGATGACGACAGCTTGAATGACAAGCATAAGGACATTGAATCGCAGCCACCGCCGCTCCGCATACGAGCAGCCAAGCAGCAGCGCCAGCGCGAGCGGTGGAATGACAAAACTGTCGAGCATTCTACGCACCGGCAGAAGCCGTTCATTATCTGGACCGTGCGCCTCGAACCACGTCGGAATAAACAGAGCGAACCCCAAATCGACCGAGAGGCAGATCGAGCCCACGACGACGATGCCGAGAATCAGCTTGCCGGTGACGATCGCAAAACGTTTGAGCGTCGATTCGAATTGTGCGTCCATTTCAAGCCCATCAATATCAAGCGGTGCGTTATCGGGCAACAGCGGAGCATAAATTTCTTGAGTCTCGACGTATACAGGCCTGTATACTCAGCCTCGTTGGGTCATGATGGGTCATGGGCCCGAACGGGTGGTTGCCGCCTAACATTAACAATTCAAACCAAGCCTCTTTGGATGGCGCGCTTGTCTGTGCGCGAGCTGGACGAATTTAGATTCGCATCGCTCGGCGACGCCGTGGAGCGCGTCGCAACCGGGATGAAGCGGTATATACGCCGAGGACGCAAATTGATGCGCCCGATCCTCTGGACGGAATTCGTTAAGCGAGGAGAACTGGCGAGATGAAAGCGAACTCAAACATTTCGACATTGAGACAACTGGAACGGCGGTGCCGGCTGGCGCTCTATCGCGATCTCGTATCCGGATGGCACGGCACGCGAGGGGCGCTGCGAACGGCGGTCCGTATCGTGCTTCGCGGAATCATGCGCGGGGCCATGCGCCGAAAGATTGCCTGGATGATGCGCGTCGTGCGCGAGGCGCGGTTCGCGGCGCTGGTCGCCGGGACGATCCTTGCCACGGCTCTCGGCGGCTCGCCCACCTCGGTTTCCGCAGCTCCGATCCAGCTCTCCGACATCACCGCCGGCGCCGGCGGCTTCGCGATCGACGGCGTGGCGGCGGGCGATAAATCAGGCTGGAGCGTTTCGGCGGCAGGCGATGTGAACGGCGACGGCCTGGCCGATGTGATCGTCGGCGCCAATCGCACGGATCAGTTTACCTCGGATTCGGGACGCAGTTTCGTTGTGTTCGGCAAGGCCACGGGGACGCTTGTTTCTCTCTTCGATGTCGCAGCCGGGATCGACGGTTTTGCCATCAACGGCGAGGCGTACGGCGATGTGGCCGGCCTCAGCGTTTCGGCGGCCGGTGACGTGAACGGCGATGGGCTGGGCGATCTGATTGTCGGGGCATCAGGCCGCAGCTATGTCGTCTTCGGCAAGACTACAGGCACGCGGGTCCAGCTTACGGACATAACCGCCGGGTTCGGCGGCTTCACGATAAACGGGGAGGCGGAAAATGGTCTCTCCGGCCGCAGCGTATCTGCGGCAGTTGATGTCAACGGTGACGGCCTGGCCGATCTCATCGTCGGAGCTCCAAGCGCGGGTCCGAACGGATCGTTTTCGGGCCGAAGCTATGTCGTTTTCGGCAGGGCCGGTGGGGAGGTTGTCCAACTCTCGGACGTCACGGTCGGCGCGGGAGGCTTCGCGATCGATGGCGAGGCACGCAATGACTTGTCGAGTTACAGCGTTTCGGGAGCGGGCGATGTCAATGGTGACGGCCTGGCCGATATCATCGTTGGCGCCCCACGTGCAGATCCGAACGGGAACGCCTCAGGGCGCAGTTACATCGTCTTCGGCAAGGCCACGGGCGCGCGCGTTCAGCTCTCGGACATCACAGGTGGGACGGGAGGCTTCGCGATCGATGGCGAGGACTTATTCGACTACGCGGGCCGCAGCGTTTCGGGCGCAGGCGACGTCAACGGTGACGGCCTCGCCGATATCATCTTAGGCGTCCGAGGCGTCATTCCCTCCGGGAGCAGCTACGTCATTTTCGGCAAGGCCGGCGGATCGTTAATCCAGCTCTCGAACCTCAGAGCGGGGACAGGTGGGTTTGCGATCAATGGCGAGGCCGATGGCGACGCTTTCGGCGTAAGTGCTTCGGCCGCAGGAGATGTCAACGGCGATGGGCTGGCCGATCTGATTATCGGAGCCCATGGAGCAGACCCTAACGGGGATGAATCAGGGCGCACCTACGTCGTCTTCGGCAGGACAAGTGGCTTACCGGTTCAGCTTTCGAACGTCAATGCCGGCGTCGGTGGCTTGGCGATGGATGGTGAAGGCGCCAATGACTTCTCGGGCAGAAGCGTATCGGCTGCAGGCGATGTCAACGGCGATGGCCTGGCCGATCTGATCGTTGGAGCTCATTACGGCAATTCGACCGGGGGACCCGATTCGGGCCGCAGCTACGTCATCTTCAGCGCGGAGGTGCCACCTCGCTCAGCCGTCTTCAACGCCTTCAGCCGAGCGGGCGATGGACCCGGCGGGGACCCGGTTGTGCCCACCGTCGTCGGCGATTCGCGCGTCACGATCGATTGGCCGGACGATGACTTTGGAAGGGGGATGTTCAACATCCAAACCTCGAAGGAGCGCATCGTGATTAATCGCACCAACGCTCTGATCGGAAACCTTGAGCCAATCGCGAACGTCGCGCAGGTCTGTTGGGGCGTCCTGACCGACCGGCCCGGCGCGGGCCCCGCCGAGGTCACGTTCAAGTATCTGGACCTCGAAATCGCCGGAATCGCGCTCGGTTCTGAAGCCGATCTCGCGATCTTCGCGGCCGATAGCCCGGATGGTCCGTGGGTCAAATTGACGACGACGATCGACTCAGCGCGCAACACCGCCCGCGTGACGACAACCCTCGGCGCGTTTACGCATTTCGCGCTGGCCGAAGCTGCCACGGCGCCGGTTGCGCCGGTCAACTCCGCCAGGCAATGGCTCGAATACCGATGAGGGCCGCTGTCGCAAAGCCGACTTGGGCTTTCTGCGCTTGAGGCGTTCCGACTTCGCGATGTGTGGGCCTAAGTTGCGGCGACAGAGGCGAACATTGACACGACCCACGCCTTGAGCGAATCTCGCTCGGTTTCAGCATGGTTCTCACCGTGGATATCATAGGCCTCATCTTCTCCCCGCGCGCGCAATGCCCTTCACCCCGTTTCATCTCGGTCCCGGTGCGGCCTTCAAAGCCGCCGGTCGCGGGCGTCTGAGCTTCTGCATCTTTGCGGGCACGCAGGTCATCATGGACCTCGAAGTGCTCGTGCGCATGTTCGCGGGCAGCCGGATCCTGCACGGATATTCGCACACCTACCTGGGCGCGACGGCTATCGGCCTGGTCTGTGCGCTCGTGGGCAAGCCACTTTGCGAGTACGTCTTCCATCTTTGGAATCGGATCGCATCACAATCTCCAACGAGTCGCTTCTACTTACCAGTTCGAATGTCCTGGACCGCCGCCTTGGTTGGTGCGTTCGTCGGATCGTATAGTCATGTGTTGTTCGATAGCATCATGCATGGCGACATGATGCCGTTGTGGCCTTTCAGCTCTGCCAATCCAATGCATCACATCATGGACGTCGGTTCGCTGCACGCGCTTTGCCTCGGCGCGGGAGTCCTGGGTGTGATCCTCATCGAGGTCGTCGCACCTCGGGGAAAAGACAACCATAAGTAGTCCATCCTAAGCGGCCCGGGGTCGAAGGGACTCCTGTTGGCTCGCGCATTCTGCGCTTGACGCGCCTCAGGTTCGCGTTGCATGATCCGGATTCGTCGTTGCGCGCGACCGTCAACCGGATCGTCCGCGCGGCAGGAATAAAACGCGGGAAAAATCGACTGATGCTGAACAGTAATTACATTCGCCACGATATCGGCTTTGCGACGCTCGTCGTCGTCAAGGCAATGGGGCCGCCGTAAGGGTTGTGACACAGCAATCGATCAACGATTGAACTCTCAACCCCCGGCAAGCCAAGCGCGATCCGGGGGTTTTTGTTTTTGGCCCGGCCGATCCCGGCAGGCAAAATCAACTGACCGCGCCTCAAGTGAGAACAGGGACATATTTCGGGACGACAATTTCCGCCCGAATAACGCGACTAAACGATGAGCAAGCCCATCACAGTCCAAAAGCTCGACACGGGCGAACGACCCACGCGCGAACTGCTCCGGCTCGCCATGCCGATTATCGGCATGACGGTCTCGCGCATGCTCATGGGTTTTATCGATTTCGCGATGGTCTCGACGCTCGGCACCGAGGCGCAGGCGGCGATCTCCCCGGCCAGCATCCTGGTCTTCGCCTTCATCTGCACCGGGCTCGGGGCGGCGCAGACGATCCAGACTTTCGTCGCGCAATCCGACGGGCGGGGCGAGCCGTCCGAGGCCGGGGCGTTCGGCTGGCAGGCGGTCTATATCGGCGTGCTCATGGGCCTGCTGACGATCCCGGCCACCCGCCTGGTCGCGCCGCTCTACGCCTGGATGGGCCCCGCCGCACACCACGCCCCCGAGGTCATCGCGCTCGAGATGCAATACACGAGCGTCGCGATCTGGGCGGCGGCTCCGGCGGTGATCTGCGGAGGTATGAACGGATTTTTCCAAGGCGTGCGCCGCCCGGCGGTCAGCTTGATTGCGATCCTGTGCTCGATCGTTTTCAACATCGTCGGCAACTACGCGCTGATCTACGGCAACTGGGGCTTCCCGGAGATGGGCATCCGAGGCGCGGCCATCGCGACGGTGCTCGGCTGGTGCGTGCGCGCCGCCGTGCTGATGCTCGCCATGACCTCGCGTCCGTTCGACGCCGCCTATTCCACACGCTCGAACTGGCGTCCGAATTTCACGAAGCTCGGTTCGATCGCGCGAATCGGCACGCCCGCCTCGATCCAGTGGCTCGTCGATATCGGCTCGTGGGTCGTCTTCACGACGTTCATCATCCCGACCTTCGGGATGGTATCGATGGCCGCGACGAACATCGGCATCCAGCTCTTGCATCTCTCGTTCATGCCGGCCATCGGCCTCGCCATCGCGCTGTCTTCCCAAGTCGGTTTCGCCATCGGGCGCGACCGCCACGATGAAGCCCTGGCCCGGACGCGCGTCGCCCTGCGCCTGACGCTGGGATACATGGGCGCTGCGGGCATCGGCTTCATGCTCGCCGCGCGGCCGCTGGTCGGCGTGTTCACCGACGACCCGGAGGTCATCAACGCCGGCGCCACCGTGATGTTCTGCGTGGCGCTGTTCCAACTGCCCGACGCGCTGTGCATCGTCATGAGCCACGCCCTGCGCGGCGCGGGCGATACGCGCTGGCAGGCGATCGTCAACGGCCTTTGCTGCTGGTTCATCTTCATCGGCGGCGGCACGCTCTTCGCACGGGTGTGGCCCGAGCTGGGCCTGGCCGGGCCGTGGTCGATGTGCGTGGCTTTCGTCTTCGTGCAGGGCATCCTGTTCGCCTGGCGCTGGCAGAGCGGCGCCTGGCGCTCGATCCGCCTGTTCGATGAGGCTCCGGTCGCTGCGGCCCCGGGCGCCGCCGTGCCCGAACCCGTTGAACCGGCTTAAGGCGGGCCCGCCCGAAATAGGCGGGCGTGATACCGGCCGGAATTAGTCCGGCCAACCGGAAAGGAGGATCAATTCGGCGCGCCGCAATCGCGTGCCAACAACGCATCCCTTGTATTACGCCCGGACGCTCTGATAGGCTAACCGGGTTATCCTCGCCGCTTGGGACAGGCGTGTCCC
>JAJFLK010000133.1 GCA_021772735.1 Candidatus Sumerlaeota bacterium
CTGGCTCTTGCGGAAGTGAGGAATGAATCGACGCACCAAAAAAGGGCATCACGAGGCCGGAGAGCGGAGAATCCAAAGGAACAGTAAGTGACCAGAGACTGCGGCGCATGACTGAAATGAAACCGCTTACAGGCATCGCTCAGGGCCAGGGGCATGGATGAGAGGCAAGACAGAGGGAGCGCAGGACGCAGTAATGGGTCGGCCGAAAAGGGCCATCAAGTCGCAAAAACTTTCACTTTCTCGGCGCATGGATGTGCATAAGGGGCAGGAGACAGAAGATTTTCACAAACCAAACGAAGCCTCAAAAAAAGAGCAGGGGCGGGTCAGGCAAAAGGAGAGGGAAGCAGATGAAACAAATGAAAAGATGGACGATGGCGGCGCTCATCGCAGGGGTCGCCCTGGC
The DNA here is from genome assembly GCA_021772735.1 of Candidatus Sumerlaeota bacterium. Classification (GTDB taxonomy): domain Bacteria; phylum Sumerlaeota; class Sumerlaeia; order MVZB01; family JAJFLK01; genus JAJFLK01. Next base: position 404 of record JAJFLK010000133.1, read on the forward strand.
GATCACCCCGAGGGGTGCTGAAGCTCAAAACAGCGAACCCCAGTGTCAGGTCGTAAGGGTCGACTTCGACGGTCAGACGCACGGCAGTTTCTTGAACGGAGTGCTCGGTGGCCTGGATTTCGGAACCGGCAATTTCGCGGCCTGGGATAATTCGGACTCAGGCACGGTCAATCCCATCTGGACGGCGTGCGGCGTGGACACGCGCAATGTCTTTATCCCCGGCAACAGCGCGGACCCGCCGAGCGAAACCCTTGTCGAAGAGACACGCATCATCGATTTCGTCGATGGCAACTGCCTACTGCTCAACCTGACAGTTGCGACTCATGGCACCGAAGTCGGCCGGATGCGCATCCGCTCTCTCGACGCCGATATGAACCCCACGGGTGATGTATTTATCTGGTACCTTGTTCCCGGCGTGTGCGAAGTCGAGCTGATGACGAATTTCACGATTCCAGCTGCCAAGCTGGAGATCACATACTCGCGTGGCAGCGAGATGGGCATCTTTGAGCTGATCTATTGTTGCCCCGAGCCGCCGGACCCGAACTTCGCCGGCTGCACTCCGGGCTTCTGGAAGAACCATACGGACGTATGGCCGACCACCGACGGCATCAACGGCCCCGGCACGGACGTCGAGGATTTCTTCGGACTGGTCGATGGCTCGGCGAATAACCGGACGTTCGGGCTGACGTTGAACCTGCGCGGCCAAGCCAACAAAGTCCCCTACCTCAAGCTGCTCAAGCATGCCGTCGCGGCGGTGCTGAACGCGGCTTCGGCCGACGTGAATTATGAATTCACTGTCGCCGAAGTCATCGCCGCTGTCCAAGCAGCGATCGCCGGAGGCGAAGATGCGATGCTCGCTCAGAAGGATATCTTCGATACGGCGAACAATCGCGGCTGCACAATCGACGCGCACGGCAATCCGATCGACGACTGAGCGTCCCCACCCCCCAGGGGATACGCTGACGGACATACGCGAGTTTGGTCCACGGACCGACCCGAACACTGGTGGAGTTTCGACTCCAGGGCCCCGGAGAAATCCGGGGTCCGTTTCTTTATGTCGCCTATGCCGCCACGCCTCGAAGGCGCCAAACATGCATTGCCAAATGAATCTTCCAAGAATCGCAAGCGGCCGACGCGAAGCGGGCGTGATCTTCGCCGAGGTGATGCTATAATCGGCTGGCCATGAACTCAGCATCTCGGCAATATCTCGACGATACAATCGTCGCCCGCTCGACGGCGCCGGGCCCGGGCGCTATCGCGATCGTTCGCGTCGATGGGCCGGGCACGCCCGATCTGGTCCGCCGAATGTTCAATCCGCTCGGCCCGCTTCATCCGATCGATGCACCCCGCCAAGCGATTTTCGGCGAATGGACGGAACCTCCAGACGCCGAGCCGCGCGACGACGCGTCAGGCACCGAACACCGCATCATCGATGAAGGCATAACAATTTTCTTCAAGGCGCCGCACTCATTCACCGGCAACGACCTCGCCGAGCTGCAATGCCACGGCGGAACGGCTATCGTCCGCGCATTGATCGCCGCCGCTATGCGCCTCGGCGCTCGTCTCGCCGAGCCCGGTGAGTTCACGCGGCGCGCCTTCATGAACAACCGGCTCGACCTCGCCCAGGCAGAAGCCGTCGGAGATTTGATCCGCGCCGAGACCGACGCCGCAGCCCGCATGGCGCGTTCGCAACTGGCCGGTGGGCTTTCGCGCCGCATCAGCGAGCTGCGCACGAACCTGATCGACCTCGCCGCAGAGATTGAATCGCGGATCGACTTTCCCGAAGAAGGCCTCGCCGCCGAGGACCGGACTCGATTGCGGGCCGCGTTCGCCGCACTTGAGACCGGCCTGCGCAACTTAATGGCCTCGCGAAAACGCGGCCGCCTGCTGCGCGAGGGCGCGCGGATCGCACTGGTCGGCCCGCCGAACGTCGGCAAATCGAGCCTGCTGAACGCGCTGGCCCGCACCGAACGCGCGATCGTCACGCCGCATCCCGGCACGACACGCGATACCATCGAATGCACGATCGACCTGGCGGGCGTCGCCGTGACCATCGTCGATACGGCAGGCCTTCGGCCCGGCGGCGACGAGATTGAGCAGCTCGGAATCGAGCGCACGCACCGGGCGATGGGCGAGGCTGACATCGTCGTCGAAGTACGCGATGCGACCGGCGAGATCGAGGCGATGAACTTTGATTCAGGATCGTCGTGCGGCCCGGGTGACGAATTCTCCGGGGTCGCAGGTCAGCCCTCCGCGATCGTCTTCAATAAGATCGACTGCCTCGGCAATGAAGATGCGAGCGACGAAGACCTGGCCCGCAGGCGCGCGGCCGGTGCGGACTCCGCCCGCGCGTATCACGTTTCGGCCCTGACCGGGCGAGGCATCGAGGAATTCGAGGCGGGGCTTGAGGCTCTCTTATTCGGCGCGACCAACGGCGTTACCGACGAGACGGATCAAGACGACACGTCGGCGCGGGCCGAACCAGGAGGACAGATCGCCGTAGGCGCACGGCACGCCTCTCTTCTCGAGTCCTCGCTCGCCTCGATCACCCAGGCCCGGGGGGCGTGGGTCGCGCAGGCGGGCGATGAACTGGTCATGATCGATCTGCGCGAGGCACTCCTCGGCCTGGATCAAATCCTCGGTCTCGGGCTCGGCGAGGCCATACTCGATCGTGTATTCGAAAAATTCTGCCTGGGCAAGTAGGCGGTCAAAACGTGGCGGATCAAGAGAGAAACGAGATCGCCGGCCTGCCGACCCAGGACGAAACAGAACTCAAAAAAACATCGCCCTCGGGGGCGATTTGCTCTCAAATTTTCCGACGCGTGTCTCGCTCAACCTGGGGACAGCTAATCCGTCAATTGCCAGTCGTCCCACTCCTCGTGCTTCAGACGAATCTGGGCGGCCAGTCGCAATGCAAGATTCTCCGCCTCTTTCGTTTTCTCATCCGCCGATAGCGCGAGGCGTTTCTTCTGATCCGAGATGGTGAAATTTTTCTCCGCCAGAGCCTTCATTTCCCCGCCGCCCTTGCGCATTTCGGCGGCCGCTTCGGCTTCGCCCCTGGCGTCCATCTCGGTGGCCTGAACTTCGAGTTCGGCAGCCTTGCGCATGAGTTGCTCGCCCGCCTGATCGTAGATCTCAGCGACACGTCGCGCTTCGACCGCGTCCGCATCGGCAGCTTCCTTGCGCTGCAATGCCTCCGTGCGCAACGACTTCAGCTCTTCGGAAGAAGTCTCCGACAGCTTGTCTTCGGTCCAGGCCGCGCGCTCGTTCGGATGTTCCTCGACCATTTTTCTCTCCATCGTGGTCCTCGTCTTTCTCCGCTGCGCAATCAGACGTTCTCGGTCAGTGCATCGCGAACCGCGGCTATCAAGTCTTCGCCCTCGAAGGGCTTGCTCAGGTAGCCGGCCGCGCCGAGAGCATTGGCTGATTTCGCCAGGTTCCCCTCGTCGAGGGCCGTCAAAAAGATGACCGGAACAGCCTTCGTTTCAGGATGTTCCTGAAGTCTCTTGAAAACCTCCATTCCACTCATCCCGGGCATGACCATGTCCAGGATCAGGAGCGATGGCGGATTCTCAATGGCCGCCGCCAGCCCGGATTCACCATCCTGGGCGGCCGCAACTCTGAACCCGTCGTCGCGCAAGTACGCCTGGACGATCGAGATCAAATCCTCGTCATCATCAACTAGAAGGATTTGCATTCGCTTATCCTTCATGACCCTTAATACTCAGTGACCACAATATACTCACATCGGTTCACGCTATCCCCATCGGAGCGTGAGCGCCAGATAAATCTTAGTTCTCTTGCGTTACGGAGCGATCTTGAAAAGACCATCTCGCTCAGGACGGGGGATCAGCCGAAGCACTCGACTCCCAGGCCTGCCTGATGGCATCGGCCTGGATCGCGCCATGCGACGCGTCCCAGACCGCCTTGCCGGAATCAATAAGGATGAGCTGAGGTGACTGGTGGACAACCCCCGAGCGCGAAGCGATCTCATTGGAGACCGGACGCGATTCGATCACCTTGACCAGAAAGAAGGGCGGCGCGTCTCGGCCCTCTTCGTCCAGGTAGGAGATCACGCGGCCGTGCGCCGAAGCGGAAATCGGGCACGTCGTGCTGTGCTTGAAGATGAAAACCGGTTTGTCTTCGCTCGAAGACAAGGCGCGCTCAAGGTCTTCGGCGGATTGGAGATGGAACATCATGCTGGAATCCTCCTGCTCGCGCGGAGCGCCGGAAAGTATCCCGCCCGCCCCGGCGGCTAATCTGCGGACGAACGAACGAATCATCATATCACCTCTCGCCGGCGAGGTCGGTGAGCCCGCTCACCAGGAGCTGGATGGGCAAAACCGCTCAGCGGCCCGCGGCGCCATCGATCTGGCCGCGATTATCGCTCTGGGAAGGAGAGTTGGCCGGGATCGACGCGACCCGGTCCGAGACCAATTCGCCGGCTCCGGGTTCGACGAGCTCGGCAAGAGAGCGCGAAGTGGGTTCGACCAACTTCAGGAAAGGCCTTGGGTAAAGCCCGATCCACAAGGCGAAGAAAATCAGCGCGGCCAGGCCGGAAATCTCCCGCGCGTTCAGATCAGTGAGGGCCTTGTTTTCCTCGCGATCCAGTTTGCCGAACAATGCGAGCTGAGTCATACGAAGCAGATAGACGGCCGCCAGGATGACGCCCAGCGTCGCAATGGCCGCCGCCACAGGCGCCACCTGGAACGTCCCAAGCAGGATGAGGAATTCGCCGACAAAGCCGTTCAGCCCCGGCAGGCCGACCGAAGACAATACGATGATGACCGTCAGCACGGCGTAGATTTTCATGTTGTAGGCCAGGCCGCCGAATTCGGACAGCAGCCGGGTGTGGCGCCGCTCGTAGAGAAGCCCGACGCAGTAGAACAATCCCCCGGTCGAAATTCCGTGGCTCAACATCTGGAGCGCCGCCCCGGAGATCGCCTCTTCGCGAAACGAAAACAGCCCGAGCACGATGAAGCCCATGTGGCTGACCGATGAATACGCGACGAGTCGTTTCATATCTTCCTGCACCAGGGCGGTCAGCGCGCCATAGATGATCGCGGTCACGGCCAGAGCGAGGAACAGTGGCGCGTATGCCTCGGCGACGGCCGGGAAGAGCGGGATCGCAAAACGGATCAGGCCGTAGACGCCCGTCTTGAGCAGCACTCCGGCCAGCACGATCGAGCCCGCGGTCGGCGCCTCGGTATGCGCGTCGGGCAGCCAGGTGTGGAATGGAAACAGCGGAATCTTGATCGAGAACGCGATCGCGAACGCGAAGAAGATGATCGTCTGCGTCTCGATCGGAAGCTGCGAGCTAACCTGAACGAGTCTGATGATCGAAAACGTCGCCCCATCATCGAGCAGCGGCGCGGTCTTGAAGTATAGCGTCAGGATGCCGAGCAGCATCAGCAGCGACCCGGCCATCGTGTAGAGAAAAAATTTCATCGTCGCGTAGATGCGATTCGAAGAGCCGAAGATGCCGATCAGCAGATAAAGCGGGATGAGCATCAGCTCCCAGAAAATGTAGAAAACGAACAAATCCAAGGCGAGGAACGTCCCGATGATCCCGGTCTGAAGCACGAGCAGGCAGGCGTAGAACTCCCTGGCCCGGTCGGTAATCGCCGTCCACGAAGCTAGAATGGACACGACGATCAACAGATTCGTCAGCAGCACGAGCATGCCCGAAAGCCCATCGAGCCCGAGCGTGAACCGGATGCCCCAGTCCTCGATCCAGGGCACGCTCATGAACGAGGAATAAGCCGCCGGATCGGCGCGCATGCCGGAGATGAATCCGAGCGAAAGCAAGAGCGTCACGATTGATCCGACCAGCGCGTAAACACGGGCGAACCCGGCCTGAGTCACGCGCGGCGCAAAGATAACGACCAGCGAGGTCGCCAGCGGGGCGAGCGTTACGAGCAGCAGGAGGTTTGAGTTGTTCTCTACCAAATCAGGATCACCAGCAAGAGGATGTTCGCGCCGATCAGCATGATCATGGCGTAGGCCTGAACCTGGCCCATCTGAAGACTTCGAATGATCGCTGCGCCGCCCCGTGCCGTCCGGGCCACGCCGTGCAGCACGCCGTCGATCAGGTAACGATCGAACCATACGGCGACGACGCCGACCATCCATGTGCCGCCCGCGAAGACGGTGTTATACGCGTCATCCCACCACCAGGCGCGCTCGCTGAACTGACGCAGCGGACTGACCCACGGCGAGTCGCCCAAGCGGCTCGATGCGTCCGGCCAGCGGCCCAGAAACAAGAATGCCGCCGTCGCAATACCGACCAGTGCAAGGACGATCGAAAACCCCGCGAGGCCCAGTTCAAGCGCGACCGAATGATGCTCACCAGCCGATCCGTGCTCCTCCGCCGATCCGTTCTCCGCGCCGTGCTCTGCGGCCGCGGCTGTTGCCAGAGCGGCGACATCGCCCGTTTCTTGATGAGATTCTTGTGGGGCTTCGGCCGCATGTTCTTCGAAAACGTGTTCATCGTGCGCGGCGGCGTGACCCGAGTCCGCACTCGCGACCTCAACCTCTGCTTCGTGCTCGGTGCGATGCGAGGCGATGACGGCGGCGGCGGGTTCGGTCACGACGCCGAGGTAACGCTCGAACACGGCCCCCGAATCGCCCATGCCGAACGTCTGCGCGATGCCGTGAGGCACATTCAGGAAGCCAATGAAAAGCGAGCCGATCGCCAGAACCACCAGAGGGATTTTCATCGTTGCGCCGGGCGGATGCACGTGCGAGCGAACGTCGCTCGGCAGCCGCGACTCGCCGTGGAAACACAGGAAGAACGCGCGGAAACTATAGATGGCCGTCATGAACGCCGTAATGACCCCGATGATATAAAGAATATTGACGTTCAAATCGAACGCGCCGATGCGCAAGACGGGCGCATCAACGAACGTCTTAAACAGGATTTCATCTTTCGAGAAGAAACCGGCAGTAAGCGGGAATCCGGCGATCGCAAGGCAGGCGATGCCGAAGGTCAGCCATGTCGTCTTGATGTGCTTGCGCAGACCGCCCATCTGGAACAGATCCTGAACGCCGCCGATCGAATGGATGACCGCGCCGGCCCCGAGGAAGAGGCAACCCTTGAAAAAGGCATGCGTCATCACATGAAAGATTCCCATCGAAAACGCGCCGACGCCGCACGCGAGGAACATGTATCCGAGCTGGCTGACGGTCGAATAGGCGAGCACCTTTTTGATATCACGCTGAGTGAGCGCGATCGTCCCGGCCACGAACGCCGTCAGCGCGCCAATGACGGCCATCGTCGTCATCGTCGCCGGCGCGAGCGCGAACAGCAGTGAGGTCCGCACGACGAGGTAGATGCCCGCCGTGACCATCGTCGCGGCATGGATCAGCGCGGAGACCGGCGTCGGGCCGGCCATTGCGTCCGGCAGCCAGATGAACAGAGGGATCTGCGCGGACTTGCCCGTGCATCCCAGAAACATAAGAAGCGTGATGACGGTGATCGCCGCGCCGCCATATTGAAAAGTCTCGATGGCGGTGGAGCTGATCTCGGAGATTTGCAGCGTGCCCGTGTACTTGTAGATCAGGAACATCGCGAGCAGGAAGCCGAAATCGCCGACCCGGTTCACGATGAAAGCTTTCTTGCCCGCATCGGCCGCGCCGGGCGCGTCCATGTAGTATCCGATCAGCAGATACGAACACAGACCCACGCCTTCCCAGCCGACAAACAGCAACGGAAGGCTATCGGCGAGGACGAGGATCAGCATCGCAAATGCGAAGAGCGAGAGGTACGTGAAGAACCGCGCGAAGCCGGGGTCGCCGTGCATGTAACCGATCGAATACAGAAATACGAGCGAACCGACGAACGTGATGACGAAACACATCACAGCGGTCAGTTGATCGAAATGCAGGCCGACCGAGATGGAAAGATCGCCGACGCTGATCCAATCCCAGAGCGGGGGAGGGGTCACGGGAAGCACCAGATCGGCGCTCCCGAGCAGGGCCGAGACAAAAAGGATCAGGCTGATCACGGCCGAAATGAGCATCGCGCCGAAAGCGATCCAGCCACCGACTTCCCTGGTCCAACGCCCGAACAGGCCGTTGACGACGAAGGCCAGCAGGGGCATAAGGGGAATGCAGAGGATGAAGATTTCGGACATATGACGGACCTGACTCAAATGCGGCGCAATGCACCGCGCGATTTACCTCAGACGACAAGCGCCGGCAGGACGGCGAACAGAAAAATACACACCACACCGGCGAGCAACGCCAGCGCGTTCGATCCCTCAAGCGGGATCGGCTCGGCCTCGGCCGGGGGCTCTTCCATATACATCTTCACCACAACGCGCAGGTAGTAATACGCCGAGGCGACCGACGCAAGCAGGGCGAAAATGGCGAGCGGATAAAGACCGGCATCGACGGCAACGGCGAAAAGGCGGAACTTGCCGACGAAACCCACGGTGATCGGCACGCCCGTCATCGAAAGCAGCGCGAGCGCCATCGCCGCGGCCAGCACCGGAGACCGCCGCGCGAGGCCCGCATAGCGGTCGATGTCGCGCTCGCCCTCGGGCCCCAGAGTCGTGGCGACTCCGAATGCCAGAACCGTCATCACACCGTATGCGAGCAGGTAATACGTCACCGCGAGCTCGGCTTTGTCCATCAGCTCGGGCGAGGTCATGACGGCGAGCAGCGGGATCATGAAATATCCCGAATGCGAGACGCCTGAATAGGCCAGCAGGCGTTTGATGTTCGGCTGAACCAGAGCTCCCAGGTTGCCGAAGATGATGCTCAGAACGACGACCCCGTATAACGCGTAATAAACGCCCGCCGGGAGGTCGCCCCAGGCGATCATCAGTTCGAAGATCGCGAAGAACGCGGTGACGGCGGCGACCTTGGAGCCGGTCGCGATGAGACCGGCCACAGGGGTCGGCGCGCCGGCATAGACATCGGGCGCATACATATGGAACGGAGCGAGCGTCAGCTTGAATCCGAAGCCGACGAGCATGAGCGCAAAGCCGCCGGCGAGGAACAGAGAGTTTCCACCCAATGCGCCCCCGAGCGAACCCGATGCAAGGATCACTCGAATCTCATCGAAGTGCGTTGCGCCGGTCGCGCCGTAAACCATCGTCATGCCGAACAGCAGGAACGCCGCCGCATACGAACCGATGGTGAAGTACTTGAACGCCGCCTCAGTCGAACGCAGGTTGCCCTGCTCGATGCCGGTCAGAATGTAGAGGCAGAACGAGAGCAATTCCAGATTGATGAAAAGCGTAAGCAGCTCATTCGAGGCCGAAAGCACCATCATCGCCAGCGCCGCGAACATGATCAAAACGTAGTATTCCCCGCGCGGAATGCGACGCCGGATGAGATACAGCGGCGAGACGAGCGTCAGGAAAAGCGTCAGGCTCAAGATGACGATTTGCGCGATGTAGGTCATCCGATCGAAGCGCAGGCAGCCGTCGAACGCGATCTCGAATTCGGCCCCTCGGTATCCGGTCGTCACATGCACGATGAGCGCGAGCCCGAGTCCGCCCAGTGTCAGCAGCGGCAGCACGCTTCGGCCCAGCTTCATGCTGAACAGATCGACCAGCAAGACGATCAGCGCGGATACGCCAAGGACGATCGCCGGAGCGACGAGCGCCAGATCGTGGGAGTTGATGAGAGTGATCGAATTGGGTTCCAAAAGGGTGTTGCCTGAGGTGTGAGTTTGGCGGCGGCGCCGGGTTAGCGATGGAGTCTTCTCGGCAGCGCGTCAGTCGCGAAGCATCGAAAGCGAATCGGCGTCGATCGTCTCCTTCTCGTTAAAAATTTTGATGAACAGCGCCAGGCCGATGCCCGCCTCGGCCGCCGCAACGCTGATGATGAAAATGAACACGGCCACGCCCTCGGGCCGCCCCATGGCCTGGGAGAGCGTCAAGAAGGCAAGCGCACAGGCGTTCAGCATTAGCTCAATGCAAAGAAAAATGCCGATGGCGTTGCGCTTCCACAGAAAGCCGAACGCGCCGATCGCAAAAATGATCGCCGAGAGAACCAGGTTGCCTTGAAAAAGTAGTTCCATCGTGTTCGTTGCCGAATTTGGTCTCGCGTCTCAGCCTCGCCCATGCCCTCAGCGTCGCCGCCGCTAGACCAGATCCTCCTGTGCGTCCCGGGAGCTCGCCAGGTGCCGCCGCGCGAGAACCATCGCCCCGATAACGGCGACTATCAGCATCACGCCCAGGATCTGGAAGGCGTAGAAGTATCGGGTCATGATCGCCAGCGCGACATTGCCCGCAGC
>JAJFLK010000134.1 GCA_021772735.1 Candidatus Sumerlaeota bacterium
GGGCCGAACGGCGCTGGGAAAACAACCCTCTTCAATATGATCCTCGGCCAGGAGCCGGCCGACGCTGGTGAAGTTCGGCTCGGGCAGAAAGTCGAGATCGCGTCGGTCGATCAGCATCGCGACGACCTCAACGACGGCAAAAGCGTCTACGAGGAGATCAGCGACGGCGAGGAGGAGTTCAGCCTCGGCGGGCGGATGATCCCGGCGCGAAACTATGTCGGACGATTCAATTTCAAAGGAACGGCTCAGCAGAAAAAGGTCGGGGATCTATCGGGCGGCGAACGCAATCGGGTCCATCTTGCCAAGCTCATCCGGCGAGGCGGGAACTTCCTGCTCCTCGATGAACCCACGAACGACCTCGACGTCAACGCGCTTCGCATGCTCGAAGACGCCATCAACACGTTCAGCGGATGCGCGATGATCATCAGCCATGATCGGTTTTTTCTCGATCGCGTCTGCACGCATCTGCTTGTCTTCGAGGGCGACGGCACGGTGCTGTGGTTCGAGGGAACGTTCGAGCAATACGAGCAGGCCCGACGCAAGGCGCTCGGAGACAAGGCTTTCGCCGGCCGGCGCTCCCGATACAAGAAGCTCTCCATCTGAACATCTGAACCCACCAGGAAGCCGCCAAAAGAAAACCGGCCTCGCGTGGAGCGGCGAGGCCGGAAGTTTTTTGGTTCTGTTCGCCTGGCTGGAACCCGATCTCGGGGTCAGCCGCGAAGAGCCGAGACTTACTCAGCCTGGGCGATTTCGAACTCGGCGCGCCCTGAGGAAGGATCGATCACCTTGCCGGCGTTGCTCTCATACATATTCCACTCGCGCACCGAACTGGGACGCAGGAAAACGGTGAACGATCCAAACGTCACGGTCTCGGCCGGGGGAGTGCCGCCAGGGCCGCCCACGCCGATCGAAATTGCCGAGGTCCCGTCGCCGCTGACTTTCGCAGCGGCCGTCGAGTTGAACGCAATGACAGTCTGGGCCGACATATCGCCGGGCAGCGGATCGACCGCATCAAAAACGAAGAAGACCTGCGGCTGGCTCGTCTTGCTCTGGATCGGATCTTCATAGGCCACGAACTTGAACGTCCCCGGGCTCGTCTCATTGCCGACGGCGATGAGGTCAAAGCTCGAAACGCGAGGGTTCGACAAGAGCGTCGTATCGTAAGTCAGCTCTCCGTTGATCCCGTCAATAATCGAGCTTGAGCCGAAGTTCATGGTCGAGATCGCCCTCTTGCCAGCGAAGACAACGGCATCATCTGTAATGGCATTGACCTGGGCCTGCGCGGTCGGCAAGCCGAGGCCCAAAACACATGCCAGAGCCGCGGCAAATGCAATGCCCCGAACCCTCAAGTGTTGGTTCCTAAAGTCGGGTCGCATGGTCATCAATACCTCTCCTTATTCCGCTACTGGCGCGAACTTACCACCCGCGCGAGGTCCATAGAGTGGGCCCAAACCTGTCCATCCGGTTTCGAGCCTAGCAGTGCCCCTCGGAGCGATCAAGGGCCAATACGCGAATTAATTGACCGGCGAGGGATAGGACGCCGAGCGGCCCGAGGCCGTGACATACCGGACTTCATCCGGCGCGCCCAAAATCGATATCCGCTCGACGGTCGTTACTTCCTCGCCGTCTATCGTCAGTTTCATGCGCGGCAAGTCCAGCCCGGCGACTTCACGCTTGGTCCCCATGCGGACGAGAGGCGCGGTGGAAAGGATCGCGGCCATCGTCCCCACACCTGCGGGCATGGTGATGTTCGCCGTTGCGGTGGAGAGGGCGTTCGTGCCCGCCAGCGGTCCGGTCGATGCTTCGATGACTGATCCCGTCACGCCGCCGATATTGACTCGGACCATTGCGATCTGACCGGGCGTGACGTTGGTCGCAGTAACCTCGACGGCGACCGGATTAGAGACGCCCGAAGGGATAATGACATCCGGCAAGGCGACGTTTGCGCCGGCATCGGCGGGAACCGCAACGCCGCCGACCGATGAGATCCGAAGCGTCGAGAGGTCGGTGCCGTCGCTGTTGACGAGGCCAGGGAGGCTCTGATACCCACGACCTTCAATGAAGCTGAAGTTTCGCGAGAGGCGAAAAGTTTCGATCCGAATAATGCCGACTTCACCAGCTTCTGAGTTAAAGGACGTGCCTCCGGTGGGGCCTCCCAGCACGTTGAGGCTGAATCCACCCAAAATCTCGCCCGCCATGATTCGAATGGCGCCGCCGCTTCCGCCGCCGCCGCCGGCCGAACCGTTAAATCCCGGAATCGATTGGCCGCCGAAGGCGTCAATGTCGGTCCCGCTTGCGGTGCTCATACTGAAAAGGCCGTTTACGGCGATCAGGATGGCTCCGCCACCGCCACCGCCACCCCCCCCCGGATCAGTCGTCCCGTCATCAAACGCGCCACCGCCGCCTGAGCCACCGAACAGGGGGATCAGCGAAGGGCGCATCAGATCATTGTCAGCGCCGACGCCCACAATCGGCGACCCGCTGGTGGGGAAAGCGATGCCGCCACCCGGTCCCAGACCCGCTCCGGGCGGAACCGTCACGACATCCGGAACGCCGCCAATTCCACCGTCGAAGCCTCCTGGGCCGCCCATGCCCGGAATATTCCGGTCGGAATTCCCTCCAGCGACATCGATGCTGGCGCCCGAGCTCATCGCAAAATCACCCTGGACGAGAATCGTCAGGGGCGTGTTGTCCGCGTTTGGCTCGACTTCAAGCCGAGAACTGACGCCCATACTCACTGACGTATAATTGAGAATCCCATCGGGAAAGAGATTCATGTTGAGAACGAATGTCTCGCTGTCGGCGATGACCAGCGCGCCGTCCGATCCATCGGATCCACTGTCGAAATTTACCTGCGCTCCCACAGGCGAAACAGCCGCCAGTAGGATCGTGGCGATTGCCAATATTGTGCGTCTCATAATCATCCTCCGTCTCGGTATTCGTTCTCCGATATGCTTTATGTTTCCGGTCGTAACTCGTTAACTCTCAATCACAAATTCAAGTCCGGCTTCACTGCCGGTCGATCGCAAAGGGCCGGCTCGAAAGCAGGCCTCCGGGCGCCGCGGGCGCCGGAAAGCTGAACGCAAACGGTCGGGAAACCAGCAGCCCACCAGGCGCGGCGGGCGCAGGGAAGCTGAATGCGAGCGGCTGCGATACCAACAGCCCGCCGGGCGCGGCGGGCGCCGGGAAACTGAACGCGACCGCAGGCGCGACGACATCACGCGAATCGATAATGAGCACGCGAGCCTTGGCCTCGAACCCGGGAAAATCCGACAGCTCGACCGAGACCTGAAAGACCTCTGCCGCGCCACCACCGGCCAAAGCGCCGGGCTGATCGACGGCTCGCAGGTCGAGCGAGGAGCTGTCATAGAGGCCGCTCTGGCTGACGGTCCCGACGACGGCACCCTGCGCGGGGTCGCCCAAGCCTCCCTCGAATCCGTTTACTTTCCACACGGCGTTGATCGCGGGCTGGCCCAGAAACGTGGCGGCGAACTGCACGGATTCGCCCTGACCGATTCGAATGTTATCGGGCGTGATAATGAATGCCCCGTTCGGATCCACGATGTTAACCGTGACCATGTCGGCGGCCGCGAGCTCGGCGCCATCGATGGCGATTGCCCCGATTTCCGAAGTGCCCAGGACGGTGGGCATCTGAACGACGCCTTTGGCCAGGCCGCCGGGCAGCCCGATCTGAGACTCGCCATCGACTGAGATATCGACGCCGACGACGCCGACATCATCGATGGCGTTGGTCTCGACTCGCACCGGAAAGCCAGCGGGAATCTGGAATCCGGGCGGCGGGAATGTGATCGCGACCGTCGGAGTGCTCGAGCCGTCGTCGGTAAAGGTGCGCGCCAGCAGAACGTCGCCGATGCCTATATTGACGTCGAAATCCACGGTCGAGAAGGGAGTGAAGGGAAACGAGACAGTGGATAGATTGCCGGATCGCTGACCCGCGAACAGGCCGCCCTCGGCGCCGGCCGTGGCTGTGAACGGGCGACCTTCGAGGCGCGCCATACGATTCTCCGTGCCGATCGGATCTGAAGTCAGGGTCGTGAAAATGTAGTGGGTGAACTGACCGCCGGGCATCGAAGACGTGACGAACGGAGAGCCCGAGCCCTGAAGCGTCACGGCCGCTCCGGCCAGGCCGCCGGCATTTGCCTGGGCCTCGACGAGGTTGGCATTCAATATCTCGGACTCGGATTCGACTCGGGCACGGAAGCGCGTGATTTCTGCCTGCGACTCAACGATGGCGTCCACGCCCGGCATCACATCGCCCACATCGACCAGATGCGCGTCCATGTCGTTGATCAGCGTCAGCATTTCATTCAGAATGGGGATGAGATCGCCTTGAGTCGGGAATAGTCCGCTGTCCAGACCTCCGATAAAATCATCCACCAGGGCCACGAAACGCTTGTCCAGATCGATCGCACCGTTCATGTAGGTCTGAAGCTTGACGAGCCGGGGGTCAATCGTGGCGACATCGGCGGCATTCGAGCGCAGCCATCGGCCTTCATAGGCGGGTCGTTCCGCCGCGATCGCTGCGTCACGTTTGGCCTGGAGCATGCGCTTGCAATCGGTCAGGCGCTTGAAGCGCTTGAAATGGAAATCAAATTTGGCCTCGTCGGCGTCCTGGCGAATCATTGCCCCGCTCGTAAACCGCCAGTTCCCGATCACACGGGCGAAGTCAGCGGACATCTTCAGGCAATCGACTCCGAGCGATAGCTGGCCCAACTTGTCTTTTATAAATTCCAGGCGCATTTGCTGATCGATAAGCCGATCCATCCTCTCGAAGTCGCCCTCGGTCACTTCGGTCCTGGCCAGGATGCTCAAACCAAGGTCGGCCAACTTGCCCGAGAGGCGCGTGGCCGCCTGATCGGACGTGAGCGCAGGGTCCACGCCGGCGGCTGATAGGGTATCGCCGACGAGATTGCGCGCATCGTCGACCTGCCCGAGGACAGTGTTCAGTTCAGCGGGAACCCCGAAAAACCCTCCGACGCATTTGAATAGATTCCCGCTGATGATGTCCGGAACGCATTGGTTAAGGAAGGGATCGCCCTTCTTGCGCGTGGCCGCATTGGGAACGCAGAACTGGCCGAATAGGCCCTTGATCGATGTCTCGTTGTTGTTCTCGGCATCGGCCATCAACTGGGCGCGCGTCGAGAGGCCCGGCCCCAGCAATTCGAGCTCGACCTCTTCGGGCCCGATCAGCCCGATAATATCGTTGATCGTAAAATCCTCGCACTTGGCATTGCCAAAGACGGGAATGATCGCCGAGGCCGCGCAGCAAAGAAACGTGACACGCGACTTGGGAACCTGCCCGGCAAACCGGCGTGCCTCCATACGAGCCATCAGGCGCTGAACCGAGGGCAGCTCGCGGACCTGGGCGATTGTATTCTCGTCGAAGACAGGTGCATCGGGGTTAAACGTGCCGGAGAATTTGTCGAAAGGACCGGGCTCCATAGGAACAATACGCCCTGAATTCGGTCCGGTGTCTTCGACCTTGGCGCGAGAGACGAGCGAGAACTCGGGGTTCCCGTCGCCATCGGTATCGGGAATGATCTGAAAAATCCACAGAGGCACTGAATTATCGGCTCCCGAATCATTCGAGAGCGAGATGGAGGGTTGATTGGCGAACATCGGCTCCGGCTCCGCCCCGACGAGACCCGCTTCGGGCGAAACCCCGGACTCGACCGAAATCATCATCGCGCTGGGCAGGATCACCACACCATCGGTCAGGCCTCCAGCCGGCATCGAAGTCATGAGCATATCTGAGCCGGGGCCAAGGATGGCTTTAATCGCCTGGTTCGTCTCAGCGTCGATGTTGGCTTCCTCGCCGTTGCGGCAAATCGAGCCAGCCGGAAGGTCGATTCGCGCAGTGCCGACATCCATTGTATCCGGGGCGGAGATAAAGATTTCTATCGTACGAGTGACCGTAGTCTGATTGGCAGCGACATCGATCGCGGTGGCTTGCAGCTCGCGAGGCCCCGGCTGGCCGAACGAGACCTCGCCGGACCAACGGCCATCTTCTTCGATGGTCATCTCGACGCCATTGACCTGAACGACCACTTGGCTAATGCCGTCGACTGCCTGCCCGCTCACGTTGACGACGTTATCCTGGATGACCACGTCTTGGAGGGGCGATTCGATTGTTATCGCAGGGGGGATCGAATCTCGAATCACGGTGATGACGCGAGTGAAGTCCGTCCCGGCCGCATCTTGGAATCCGACGGAGAAGAGAGTCGAGCCCTCGACGAGGTTCGATAGAACAACATCAGTCGCGTCCGGACCTGAACCGGAGAAAACGATCACTCCATCGACGAGAACATCGTAGCTGCCGACGACGTTATCGATCTCGACTCGAAACGTCACACTGGTTTGATTCGTGACGATGGCGTTGCTGCCGAGAAATTCGTCGGGAAAGGAAAAGCCGGGGAGAAAGGCCGCGCCCCCGACAAGGACCTGGGCAAGGTAGCGCGAGTCTTCGGATTCGATAATGCCGCTGCGATCGAAATCCAAAAGACGCTGCTCGGCGAAATCATCTGGATCAATGCCGATGATTCTGACGGTCGCGGCGACGACGTCGGCCGAATCGAATTCGCCGTCCGTATTAACATCGCCCTCGGGTTGCGCCTGAGCAGTGAAGGCGCCACTGACCATTGCCCCAAAGCAAACGGCGACCAGAAAAGCCCCCTTGAGCCCGACCCTGGCCGAAGACTGGACTAAATTTGCGAGCGCGGACCGCCCGATCAATATGGAAAGCCGAAAACTTCGGGGGGAGAACTTCGAGCTTCGCATCGCGCGCCTTAACCTTGCGTGGATAAATATCCGGTTGCTCGATCAGGAGAGCCCCCGGGCTCTGCCTCATTCGGCATTCATATCCCAAATTTCACCCGTAATCCCAAAGTCATACGAGCACAACCACATGATTGTATCAAGCCCCAATCTGAGTGCCGGATAATCCAAGGCAAGAGCATGCGATCAGGCGCTCGGATATCCGCCGGAGCGGATCAATTAAGCGAAGAGGCTGACGAAAGCCTGCTGGGCGCCCATATCTCCGACCGGGTCCAGCAACGATACCGAAATATCCGCATCCGCGGCGAAGCTTCGCTCCACGACGACTGGGGCGGGTGTTTCCTCCGCGACAGAATCCGCGGTCAGAAAATCGTCGATCTTGAGCGCGGCCTTAAAGTTTTCCGCCGAGGCTTGAGGATCGTCCGGGTCGAGCAGACTGACGACACGGTCGAGCTTGAGGAGGCGAACGAGCTGGGCAACTTGGGAGTCGGGGTGCAGGACAAGACGAATGCTTCCCCCCCGCCTTCGCGTCGTTGAGTGGAACCCGATAAACGTTCCGAGGGATGAGGATTCGCAGTCGCTGATATTCGTCAGGTCAAAGATGAAGTGAACAATACCGTCGTCAAGGAGCGAGCGAAACGTTCGACGCAAATCGTCTCCGAAACTGGCCCTGAGCGACGGGGAGAATTTCAACAGGGCGCAGCGCCCTTCGGTGGTTTCGCGAATTAGAACTTCAATTGCGCCGGTCATGTTCGATCTCCTTGGGGTCTTCAATCCTTACGTCCTTCGCTTCCGGCCGTTTAATGAGCAGGATGCATGCCCGCCGTTGATTCACCTCCGAGCCTTGCCACCGCGTGTATTCGAAGGCTGATAACCACTGTGGCTTCAGTGCGCAGCCTGAGTTCATGCGACTGAGGACAGTGGATTGGTGACCGCAGATTCCCCACAGTCTGGCCCGAATGTGCAGCCGTCTGCAAACACGCCCGGATACTTGCAATCTATTGCGGTGACCTCGGCGGATGTGAAATCAGGCGTGATTGCCGAATATGGACGCGAAACGAGAATGGCGAAGTAGATCAAAAAAAAGTGGTGCCGGGACCGGGAATCGAACCCGGACGGGGTTTCCCCCGAGGGATTTTAAGTCCCTTGCGTCTGCCAATTCCGCCATCCCGGCACACGAGCGAAACTACCGCCGTGCGATGGGCGAGTCACTGAAATTGTTCAGCCGCATGCAGAGATAAGTTGCCGGGTGCAAGAAACTTTGACACCCTCATGCGCTGAGCACAAAGCGAGAAACAAATATAGTCCGCAGCGAGAGATAAAACGCGGATCCATCAGGGGAGGCGAGGGATGAGCAAGAAGCGAAAGAATATCTCACGACGAGCGTTCATCGGTGGCGCGGTCGCGACCGGAGCGGTTCTGACCCAATCGTGCGCGATCATACCGAGCCATGTCTGGGGCCGTGGCCCCAACTTTGTCTCGCCCAATGATAAGCTGAACATCGCGGTGATCGGCGCCGGCGGGCGCGGATTTGACGACACCAAGGGAGTCGCCAGCGAGAATATCGTCGCCCTCTGCGATGTGGACCAACGCCGCGCGGCACGCGCATTTCGAGCGAATCCACGGGCGAAGCGCTTTACGGATTTCCGCCGGATGCTCGACAAGGAAACGGGCATCGACGCGGTCATCATCGCGACTCCGGATCATACGCACGCCGTCGCCACGGCGGCGGCGATCCATCGCGGTCTTCACGTCTACACCGAGAAACCTCTGACGCACACAATCCACGAGGCGCGGACGCTGCGCAAACTGGCGGCTCGATACAATATCGTCTCCCAGATGGGCAATCAGGGAACGGCCAATGACGGTTTGCGCCAGGCGGTCGAAGTCGTCCAAAGCGGCGGGATCGGCGATGTAACCGAAGTTCATGTCTGGACCAATCGCCCGATCTGGCCGCAGGCGATTGAGCGTCCAGGCGAATCGGCCGACGCGCCCTCGACCATGGATTGGGATCTCTGGCTATCGGTCGCGCCCGAGAGGCCGTACCACAAGTCCTACGCACCATTCAATTGGCGCGGGTGGAAGGACTTCGGCACCGGCGCCCTCGGCGATATGGCATGCCACACGGCGAATATGGCGTTCATGGCGCTCGACCTTCACAAGACTTACCCCACGAGTATCGAAGCCCGCACCGGCGAGAGGTTCGAGGAGACGTATCCCGAATGGTCCGTCATCAGGTATGAATTCCCCGCGCGCGGCAAGATGCCGGCGCTCAGCTACTACTGGTATGACGGAGGGAAGCT
>JAJFLK010000135.1 GCA_021772735.1 Candidatus Sumerlaeota bacterium
CCTCGCCTTCCCCATGTTTAATCGCCCGGCCAAAATCTCGTTGGACATCCAGGTCGAGATGAATAGCCGGTTCGAGATGGAGACGTTTCGCGGCCGCATGAGTGCGCTGGACGCGGAGGTGATTGCCGATGCCTTCATCGAGGACTTGCAGGTTTTCTATCGGCTCGCCGGGCCCGAGATGTTGATCGCGAGCGGGGGGGCAGCGTCGCGATTCTCCGTCGAGCGACCCGTCATGCTGTCGGACGCGATTCGGCCGGTCGTGATGCAGGCCGGACGGCTGCGGGTGGGCAAGAAGTGGCAGACAATGGCGAGTGATCCGTTGCAGGGCCGGTTCGAGATGACCGTATCGGTCGAAGTCGAGGCGCGCGAAACCATCGAGATCGACGGCGAAGAGATCGACGCGTTTCGGGTCTCCGAGACAGCCGGGGAGATGCGGACGGTGACGTGGTATGACCCGGACGGCAAGGCGCTGAAGACCGATCTGGGCAACGGCCTCGTGATGATCGCCGCGGACCGGAACGAAGTCTACGAACGCTACCCGGGGCTGAAATCACCGCTTGTTTTTCCGGATCTCAATCGCGATCAACTCCGGCTCGAAGCCATTCAATCCGGCGAGACCGACGTCAAAACAGCGCTGCCCTGGCTTCCGGAATTATAATTCAAATATTGCTGACGATACTCTGGGTTGCGCGGTAATCGCCGCGCGTAGAATACTGATCGGCGCCGCGCTCAAGCCGCGC
Source organism: Candidatus Sumerlaeota bacterium (assembly GCA_021772735.1). Lineage (GTDB taxonomy): Bacteria > Sumerlaeota > Sumerlaeia > MVZB01 > JAJFLK01 > JAJFLK01. Next base: position 741 of record JAJFLK010000135.1, read on the forward strand.
GGCGGCGGGCCTTGAGGTGGACCAAAAGCACGGAGATATCGGCGGGCGTGACGCCGGCAATGCGTGAAGCCTGGCCGATCGAGGCGGGGCGAAATCGGGCGAGCTTTTCGGCCGCTTCGGCGCGCATGCCTCGGACGGTTGAATAATCCACGACGTCAGGCAGCTCAAGCGCCTCCAGTTCAGACATTCGCTCGACCTGGAGACGCTGCTTCTCGATGTATCCGGAATAGCGATAGTGCAGTTCGACCTGCTCGGCGGCGCGCTCGGGCAATCCCTCGCCGAAGAGACCGGCACGACGGAGCTGGTCGATCGTGACTTCGGGACGAGCGAGATATTCCCCGGCCGTTACGACGCTGCGCGGCATGGGCAGTTCGAAGGCTTCCCACTGCTCGGCCTCAAGACAAACCGCCGAGACGCGAGATCTTTCGGCAAGGGCCATGCCGTGATCGACTTGCTCGCGGTGCGCCTCGAAACGACGCCAGCGGTCCTCATCAACCAGCCCTATGCGGCGTCCGGCCTCGGTCAGACGCAGGTCGGCGTTATCGTGACGCAGCAGAAGGCGATACTCGGCGCGCGATGTGAACATACGATACGGCTCGCGATGTTCCATCGTGACGAGGTCGTCGATAAGCACGCCGGCGTAGGCTTCATCGCGGCGCAAGACGAGTGGCTCCTCGCCGCGCAGCGAAAGCGCGGCGTTGACTCCGGCCAACAACCCTTGGGCGGCGGCCTCTTCGTAACCCGAAGTCCCGTTGATCTGCCCGGCGAAAAACAGGCCGGGGACGCTTTTCAGCTCAAGCGACGCGTGAAGCTGCATCGGGGGGCAATAGGTGTATTCGACGGCGTACCCGGGGCGAGCGACTTCCACGTTTGCCAGGCCGGGGATCGTGCGGAGGAAGGCCTCCTGAACATCGGCCGGAAGTGAAGTCGAAACGCCGTTGATGTAAACGAGATCGGTCGAGCGCCCCTCGGGTTCGAGGAAGATATGATGGCGGTCGCGCTCGGGAAAACGCACGACCTTGTCTTCGATCGACGGGCAATAGCGCGGGCCGATACCCTCGATCACGCCGGTGAACATCGGCGATCGATCCAGATTGGCGCGGATGATCTCGTGCGTGGCCTCGGTCGTGTGCGTCAGGTGGCAGACGATCTGCTCGCGCTCGATCGGACCCGACATGAACGAGAACGGAACGATGGGATCGTCGCCGGGCTGGACTTCAAGCCGGCTGGTATCAATCGAGGCGGCGCGCAGACGCGGCGGCGTTCCGGTCTTGAGCCGTCCGGTTTCGATACCAAGCCGGCCGAACGCATCGGCCAGACCGACGGCGCTCCCCTCGCCCGCACGGCCTCCGGAGGTCTGCTCCAGACCGCAGTGCATGACGCTATCGAGGAACGTCCCCGTCGTGCAGACGACGGCGCGGGCGTTGATCCGCGAACTATCGCCAGTCCGCACGCCGGTTACACGGCCGCCCTCGGAAATCAGATCCGCAGCCATGCCGGCGGCCAGAGTGATGCCCCGCTGCCGCCTGATGAACTCGCGCATCCAGGCGTTGTAGTGAAGTTTATCGGCCTGGGCGCGAGGGCCTCGAACGGCGGGGCCCTTACCCGTGTTGAGCATTCGGAACTGAATGCCGGTGGCGTCGATCGCGTGCGCCATGACGCCGCCCAACGCGTCGATCTCCCGGACGAGATGCCCCTTGGCCAGCCCGCCGATCGCGGGGTTGCACGACATCAGCGCAACCGTGCCCGGATCGAGCGTCAACAGCAGAACGTCGCAGCCCATCCGCGACGCGGCGAACGCGGCTTCGCACCCGGCATGCCCGGCGCCGATGACGATGATGTCGTGTTGAGTGTTCATGAACCCCAGGCTCGGCGCACGGCCCGGCGTCATTCTGACAGATTCTCGATAGTCATAAAAGAAACAATGTGTCGCTCCGCATTGGACGAGACTTGCCATTTCGCCCGCCACGCTCCAAGTTCTTAATCCGCCGAGCCGAACGACCGGAGACCGCGCGTCGTATTGACGACTTCAGCCGAATCTGCCCCGCAACGCCGCAAATATGCCGATTTTCCGCATCCAGGATACCAGCCCGAACGACATGG
>JAJFLK010000136.1 GCA_021772735.1 Candidatus Sumerlaeota bacterium
GTCCGGTCATTTGGAATTCACATGCACCTTCGAGGCAAGGCTGCATTGGTCAATCTGATCTACCCCGATGGCCGGAGCGATAATATCTTCAACGTTCCCGCGTACGATTTCGATTGGCAGATGCCTTACGTCTTGACTGAGCCCTTGAGTGTTCCGGCGGGGACCATCGCAGAGTTCATCGGCGTCTGGGACAACAGCGCGGATCAAGACGGCAATCCCGACCCGAATGTCACCGTGCGCGGCGGATTCAAGACCCGCGACGAGATGTGGGTCGCGACGTTGCAATACGAAGTGCCCGGTGTGAAGTTCGATGCGTTTAGAGTCGAGAATGGACGCCGCCTGGTGGCAACCGAGCCTGCCCGATGATGCGTCAAATGACCGCGCCAGTCGCGGTGCTCGCAGTCGGGGTGATTGCCCTATGGGCATGTGGTGAGCCTTCGGGCGGCGCGTCAACGGAATCTTCGGCAACTGCTTCAAGTGCTTCCTCATCGAATCGGCCGGACGCCTCTCGATCCGCGAACGTGTCGGGCGGCTTCACACTGGCCGGTTACCTGGACGTCGCCCGGATCGATACGCCCGTCTCGCAGATCGCCTTCACGACCGAGGACGAGCGTAAGTATCTGAGCGACGGTTGGAATCGCGTCGAATTAGATAACGCCGGTCGGCAATCGGCCTGGACTCGCGGCCGAAGCGCATCGGTCGAAATCCCGCTTATAAAATCCGCTGATCTTACGTTGCGGCTGCGGCTGACCTCGCCCCAGGGCAGGCCAGGACTTCGGGGGCTGGTCGATCCCGATATGATCCACCGGCTCGGGACCACGCCGCGCAGGTTTGAGGTCATGATTCCGGACCAATCGGTGAAGATCGATTGGAACGGCCGCGAGCTGGGCGTATTCGATCTCAAGAAAGGCGTTCGCGATCAGCTCATTGAGATCGAAGTGCCGGCCGAGATCGTCCGGCCGGGCCTCAATCGGTTGAGGCTATTCCCGAAGTATTGGATTCGCGCGATCACGGAGACTCCCGAAGAAGGGCTCGCGACGGAGCGGACTCTGGGCGTGGAGTGCTCGGGAATAGAAATTGATTTCGATGGCGATGATGAGAATGAGGCTGTGGCCGCGATCACCGCTGAGGCGGAGGCGCGGGTCGCTCTTGTGGATGGCGACATCGAGCAGCGTTCCAACAGCATCGTCTCATACTATTTCGATCTGCCGACCGGCGCGCGGATGCGAGGCTCTGTCGAGCTGGAGGGCATGCGGGAGGATATGAATCCCAGCGTCCGGGTCACGCTCGTGGACGACAAAGGCGGCGTTCATTCGCTGCTCGATCTGGGCCGTGACGATTTTGGCGGGGGCGACCCGATTCGAATTGATGAGGATCTTTCGCAAGCCTCGGGCCGGATGGCGGCGTTAACGCTGAGTTTTGAATCTGAGTCTGGCCAGGGAGAGTCGGCCGAAGCAGGGCAAACAGAGTTCGCTCTGCGCTGGAGCGATCTTGAAATCCAGGGCGATCGGGCCGAAGCGCCGCCCGCCAACCGACTCGATGCCTTGCGCGGGAGATACAATATCTTCATCGTTCTGTTCGACTCCCTGCGTGCCGATCATACTTCGCCTTACGGAGGCTCTGGAGTCGAGACCCCCGGCGTCGAGGCGATTGCGGAGAGCGGCGTGACGTTCGTCAACGCCTTCTCCAATACCTCATGGACTCGGCCGTCGGTCGCATCGATGCTGACCGGAGCTTACCCGCCGGATCACGGCATTCGTGATCTGCCTGACAAACTGCCTCCCGAGATCGAATTCCTCCCCGAAGTTCTTCAGCAAAACGGGTATCGCACGCTGGCGATCGTGAACAACATTCAGGTCGCGAACGGATTTGGATTCGGCCGCGGATACGATCGGATCGATCATATCTTCTCGCTCGTCGAATCCGGATCGATCTTCGGCAAGGAAAGTCCCGATCATTTCGCCGAGCACAAAACGCCCGACGCGCGCGCCGAGGCGATCTGGGATAAATACATCGAACCGTTTCGCGATTGGTATCCCGACAAACCATTTTTCATCTATTACCACGAACTCGATCCGCACGCGGCGTTTACGCCCAATCCGCCCTTCGACCGCCAGTATGCCGATGCACGATACGAGAGCGGCATCGATCCGATCCCCTATACGCAGGGCATGATCAATCGGCGCTCGTTTGAGACCGAGCCGGCCGACATCGCTTACCTGCAATCGCAATATAAGGGCGAGATCGGATTCATGGATGGCCTGCTCGCGTGGTTTGTCGAGAAGCTTGAGCGAGAAGGCATGCGCAAGAACACGCTCTTGATATTCCTCTCGGACCACGGCGAGGAGTTTATGGAGCACGGCATGCTGAGTCACGGCCCGACGCTTTATGATGAGGTTCTGCGAGTGCCGCTCGTGATGTCGCTGCCCGGAGTTTTCCCAGATGGCAGGCGCATCGGCTCGGACGTCGAGCTGAACGACCTCGCCGCGACCATCGCCGATCTTGTCGGCATCCCGGTGCCATCGTCTTCGCGCGGACGCAGCATGCTGCCGCTCGTGATCGCCCCCGAGGACTTTATCGAAGATAACAGGCAGTTGTTCGCCCGCCTGCACCGGCCGTTGTTTACGCTCGATTCGGTCCGAAACGCCCGATGGAAGCTGATTCGCCGCGTGGATGACAAGGATGGGCACGCCGAGTTCGAGCTCTACGATACCGAGCTCGATCCGGGCGAGACTTTGAACCTTTGGGGACGCGAGCCGGTCGTAGGCATGACGTTGCTTCAAGTCCTGCGGGCGAATCGGCTGGGGCTGCTTTCGGCCGGCGGAAATGGAAGCGACCCCGACGCAGCAGAGGCCGACGGCGAGAATGCAGACGGCGAATCGGGAGGGAAAGACGAGGCGATCACTTTCGATTCCGAGGCGCTTGATACTCTGCGC
>JAJFLK010000137.1 GCA_021772735.1 Candidatus Sumerlaeota bacterium
GGCGACCCGAACCGCGATTTCGCGCTGCCGGTTGTCGAAAAATCGCGATCCCGATTGTGGACCGATTACGGAAGGTCAGTCGCCAAAGATCACTCACCTCTGCGGTCGAAAAAAGCTTTGGTCAGGAGATCCGCGCCGGGAGTCGCCTCTGCGGCGATGGCCTCGGCCGTGGATTCGGCCAGATCCTCGAAGTGGTAGTGCTCCATGACGCGGTCTCGGAAGTGATGGAAATCGTCTTCGCGCGCCCACGGCACTTCGTACTTCTCGATCAGCGAATCCCAGCCGGGCGAGACCTCGCCATCGACCAGCTCAAGCACGACCATCGGCGCGAGCGGCGAGGCGGGGAAATCCGAGCCAAACATCTCAAGTGAGATCGGATGTCCGGTCCGGTGCATGCGAATGCCCAGCCGCCCGGAATATCCCTCGGGGATAAGGCTCTCGAATTTGGCGAAAAATTCGCGGATGGCATCCCAGTTGGGGTCGTAGGTCCACATGGGCATGAGTCGGTGATCTCCTGGTTCTTTCTCCGGACGCACAATATCCGGACACGATAATCAAAGCTCGCGCCCTGCGGCAAGGAGAATGGGGAAGAGGCTGGGGGATCGACCGGCGTTCGCACGATTCGCCTACTGCGCTGGTCCCGCGCTTCGATCAATTCGGTCCCTGAAGATAATCAAGCTGCTCGCCAAGCAGGTGATTCCCGGCCCGGACCTCTTCGCCCAGACTCATGTAAGCCTCGGCGTCGGCCCCATCGCCAGTTGTATAAGCTGGCCACTCGGGCAGGCCCTCGCCGTTGGGACCGCCGGTCGTTGCGAAGTTCACCCAGTATGAGGACATGGCGTCGGAGAGCCGCTGATCCCCGTCTTGCATCGGGTGCGGCGTCTGGCTGAGCGTGCCGAAGACGAATGCGATTTCGCCGGCGTGGAAAGCGCCGTAATGCCCGCGATCCGGACTCGGCGCGGGACCACGGAAAAAATACAGGAACGCCGGGGCGCTGCCTGTGGCTTGCGCGCGGGCCCATGTGCGCGCCCGGCCCGTGAAGAATCGATCGCGCTGGATATTGAGATACGCGCGGGTGGCTTCGGCGTCAGTTGCCGCCGGATACAGAAGAGCGATCTGTTCGGCGCGGCTTGTGCCCTCCGTGCCGCTTACGCCGTCGGCGCTCTCATCGCCCGCACCGAACTGTTGCTCGAACCATTGGCGCAGCTCGGCGAGGTCGTCCGGGATCGAGCGCCTCGGCGTGAGCGAGGTCATCTCGTCGGCGTTCGAGCCGACCATGAGCGGCACATCGCTCTGCGCTCCGGCCGCGAAGATCGCGCGGACTTCATCGGGCAACAACCAGCCGTCGACGTTCGGGCGGGCCGGAACGCCGGAACCACGGGGACCGCTCGAATCGAGTTCGAGAATCTTCTCGGCGCGAAGCGCTCGCAGTTCTTCGATGGAATCCGAGTGCGCCGACGCGGCAAATCGCAGACCCGAGCGCTCGGCCGAAGCCGCTTCGGGGTCCGGGTCGGTGAGCCTCGCCATGCGGCGGAACACCCCTCCGCTCTGGCCGATCGCCCGATGGAAAAGCCCCCTGGCGAGCGGAGTCGCAAGCAGGACGCTGACGTTACCCGCCCCGGAGGATTCGCCGAAAATCGTCACATTATTCGGATTGCCGCCGAAAGCAAAGATGTTATCCCGGACCCACTCCAAGGCCGCGATCTGATCCAGGATGGCGTAATTGCCCGAGGAGCGATTCGGCGATTCGGCGGTCAGCTCAGGGTGGGCGAGGAAGCCGAACACGTTGAGCCGGTAATTGATCGTGACCACGACGACGCCCTTGCGGGCCAGGGCCGATCCGTCGAACTCGCGGTACGATCCAGACCCGCGCGTGTTCGAGCCTCCATGGATCCAGACCATGACGGGTCGTGCGTCGGCGGACGAACCGGCATCGGGTTCGGCGGAAGAATTGGCTCCGGTCCAGACGTTGAGGAAAAGGCAGTCCTCGCTGTATTGCTCGGTGTTGTCCGGATAGACATCGCTGGGGGGATAAGGAGTCTGCATGCAGCCGGGCCCGTAGGCGTCGACGCTGCGCGCACCGGCCCATGGCGCAACCGACTGCGGCTCGGCCCAACGAAAATCGCCGACCGGCGGCGCTGCGTATGGGATTGCTTTGAACGCGCGGACGCCATCGACTGCCGGGGGATTGGCGATCTGCCCGCCGGTGACTTCGATCGCGCTGGCGTGCTCGGCCGCGCTGGCGCGATCCGCCTCCGCCGGCTCGCCCTGGATCGACGCAGAGACGGCGATCACTAGAAACGTTGCCGAGACGATGGACTTACCGTTGGGGATCAACTGCCCTCTTCCATCTGCGCTTGGACTAAATCGAGCTGCTCTTTCAGCAGGTGGTTTCCGGCTTCGGCCTCGTCGCCGAATTCCATGTAAGCTTCGGATTCGGCGTCGTATGCCGCCCATTCGGCAATGCCTTCCCCGTTGGGGTCTCCACTCCTTGCGAAGCTGACCCACGCTGAGTTCATGATGGCCGAGAGCGTGGCATCGGCCTCTTCGTGAGGCAGGCTCAGCGTATGGAGATTGCCGAATACGTAGGCGATTTCCGAGGCGTGGTATGCGCCGTAGAAATCGGGCATGGGGCTGGGCGCCGTGTGGTTGAAGAAATACAGGTAAGCGGGCGCCGTTCCGCTGGCTTGGGCTCGCGCCCAGGTCCGCATGCCCAGCGTGAAGACTCGATCGCGCGCGCAGTCCAGCCATGCTCCTGCGGCGTCGGCGTCGGTCTCGGCCGGATAGGCCCGCGCGAAGGCGTCTTCCGCGCCGGGGTAGGTCTCGGCGATCCATTCGCCCAGTGCTTCCAGAGTGCGCGGGATCATTGAGGGATACGTGAGCGACGTCATCTCGTTCGCGTTCGAGCCGATGAGGATCGGCACGTCGTTCTGTTTGCCTGCGGCGAAGATCGCTCGAATCTCATCGGGCAGCATCCAGCCGTCGACGTTCGGGCGAGTTCGAATTGACGGGTCCGCCGCGAAGGTTTCGAGAATCTTCTCCCAACTCATGCGCCGCAGATCCTCGATCGATCGAGCGCCCGCGGCCGCGGCGAATTCGATTCCGGATTGCTCGGCCGAAGGTAGATCGCCGGTCGAATCGGAAAGCCGGGCCATCGGGCCGAACGAAGCCCCGCTTTGGCCGATGACGCGATCGAAAAGCCCTTTGGCCAGGGGCGTGGCCTGGAGGCAATTCACGCTCCACGATCCGGCGGATTCGCCGAAGATCGTCACGTTATCCGGATCGCCGCCGAAGGCCGCGATGTTATCGCGAACCCACTCCAGTGCGGCGATCTGATCCAGAATCCCGTAATTGCCCGAGGAGTGATTGGGCGATTCTTCGGTCAGCTCGGGGTGGGCGAGAAAGCCGAAAACATTGACGCGATAATTGATCGTGACCAGGATGACGCCCTGCTTTGCGAACGCTTGTCCATTGTAAGTCGATCGGCCTCCGGAGCCGCGCGTCAGTGCGCCACCGTGAATCCAGACCATGACCGGCCGCGATTCATCGGCGGATTCGGCCGCACTCCAGACGTTCAGGTAGAGGCAATCTTCGCTGTTCGGTTCGGGCGGCCGGGCATAGAGCGAGAGAGCGGGATAGGGCACCTGCGGGCAGATGGACGAGACGGCATCGCATGCGCGGACGCCATCCCAATCGCGGACCGGCTGCGGCTCGGTCCATCGCAGCTCGCCGACCGGCGGCTCGGCGTAGGGGATGCCTTTGTATGTGCTGACGCCGTTTTCGACCGTGCCGCTGATCTGGCCGCCGCTGACTGAGAGCGTTCCGAGTTCAGCGCGCGCGGCCGGGGTTACGGCGAGCATGGCGAGAGCGGCGAGCAAGGCCAAGGGTGGCGCGGCATTGCGCCTCATGCTCCGTGTGGGGGAGTTGTCGATTGAATCGCGGGTCATGGCTGGGCCTTTCGGAGCGGTCGGTGAGCTAAATGCGTGAAGTAAGTTGATCCGACGATTATCAGAGCGAGGTCCGCATCGCAACGGAATTGCGGATCGGGCGGGCTGTCGGGAATGACGTCGCCGCCGGGCTCTGAACTTGCCGGTTGAAGGCGTGCGGAGTCATCCGGATAATGGATCGCTTGGCGAATTGCCATCGGAAGGATCGGACGCAGCCATGGGACCAGGCGCGGCAAAACCAGCAAAAAGCTCGCGAGCGACGGGCGGCTCGCGAAGCAAGAACGGCGCGGACGCGGGCGGGGCCGGGCGTGCTCGACGCGGCCGCCGCCGCACGATTGAGATCATGGATACGACGCTGCGCGATGGAGAGCAGGCCGAGGGCATCTCGATGACGCCGAGCGAGAAGCTCGTCATCGCGCGCCAGCTCCTGACCTCGCTCGGTGTGGACAGGATCGAGATCGCGTCGGCACGCGTGAGCGAAGGCGAGCAGACCGCCGTGGCCGACATCTGCCGCTGGGCGAAGAAGGCCGGCATGCTCGACCGCGTGGAGATCCTGGGATTCGTCGATGGCGGAGCGTCGGTGGACTGGGCGAAGAAGGCTGGTGTCAAAACCATCAACCTGCTGACCAAGGGTTCGCTCGTCCATTGCCGCGAGCAACTGCGCCGCACTCATAGCCAGCATCTGGCCGAGATTGAGAAAACGGTCCTGGGCGGAGTTCGGCGAGGCATGCGATTCAACGTCTTCCTCGAAGATTGGTCCGGCGGAATGCTCGATTCGCCCGATTACGTCATGGACCACATTGAGGCTTTGGGCGCGATGCCGGTGGCGCGCGTGATGCTCTGCGATACGCTCGGCATCCTGAACCCGGGCCAGGTGCGCGAGTTCGTCGGCGCGATCACCGAACGGTGGCCCGATCGCCACTTCGACTTCCACGGTCACAACGATTACGGACTGGCGACGGCAAACAGCCTGGAGGCCGTCGCGGCCGGGGCGGATGGAATTCACGTCACGGTCAATGGCATGGGCGAGCGCGCGGGCAACACTTCGCTGGACGAGGTGGCCGTCGTGCTGCGCGATCACGGCCACGCGAAGACGGCGATTCGAGAGAAGAAATTGAACGAGATCAGCCGATTGGTCGAGGTCTTCAGCGGCCGGCGCGTCTCGGCGAATAAGCCGATTGTCGGTGACAATGTTTTTACGCAGACCGCCGGCATCCACGCCGATGGCGATGCCAAGGGCAATCTCTACGAGAGCCGCCTCAAGCCCAGGCGCTTCGGCCAGGCCCGGGTCTACGCAATGGGCAAACTTATGGGCAAGGCGAGCCTGGAGATGAACCTCACCAAGCTGAACATCACGCTGGACAAAGAGCAGAAGCAAGTCGTGATGGGGCGGATCATCGAACTGAGCGAACAGAAAAAGGTCGTTACGGCCGCCGATCTGCCGTTCATCATCGCCGATGTCCTGCAGAGCCGCGAGCACCGGGTCTTTGAGGTCAAGGATTACGCCATCGTGACGAACCGGGGCATCCGGCCGATGGCGTCGATCCTCGTCACGGTGGCCGGCCGGGAATTCCAGGCGACGGCTTCGGGCGACGGCGGATTCGATGCGTTTGTCAGAGCGCTGCGCTCGCTCGAAAAAGAAATGGGCTTGAAGGTTCCCAAGCTGATCGATTACGAGGTTCATATTCCCCCGGGCGGAAAGACGGATGCGCTGGTCGAGACGACGATCACGTGGGATGGCGGGATCAAGACCCGTTCGGTGAACAGCGATCAGCTTGCCGCGGCGATCGAGGCCACCGCGCACGTCATGAACCTGATCGCTCTCAAAAAGGGCAACGGCGCGCCAAAGCGACGCCGGGCAACGCCGAAGACGTAGGCCAGGGGTCCGCGCGCCGGATCGAATTCGGACCGGAAGGTTGATTGCAGGGGCCATTTTGATTCGTTCTCCGGGGCCGGGTTCGGGTATGATCGTTTAGATAAGAATGTGGCCCAGCGCCGACGGCGCGTAGAAGCGGCGATTTGCCGG
>JAJFLK010000138.1 GCA_021772735.1 Candidatus Sumerlaeota bacterium
GGGTGCAAACCATCTCGGGAGCATAGCGGCACGCCCGGCGCCCCACACCGCACACGAATCGGATCAAGAAATACCATGGCGAATGACTTATGGGAAACGGCGCGCACCGAGGCGTGCCGAGCGGCCGCGCTTGCCTGGCAGGCCATCGAAGGCCTTTACCGTTCCGGCAATAAGGTCAAGCAAACCGACGAGGGGCCATCGACTTCGGCCGATCACCTCGCCGATAGAATCATTCTCGATCATCTCAAGGCCCGTTTCCCCACCGAAGAATTCGGATACCTGACCGAAGAGAGCGAAGACGACCGCGAACGGCTGGCGCGCCGCCGGGTGTGGATCATCGATCCGATCGACGGCACCGTGGATTTCATCAAGAAGACGGGCAACTTCACCGTCCATGTTGCTCTGGTCGAGGAGCTTGAACCCGAGATCTGGCTTCCCGTTGCGGCAACCGTCTACTGGCCTCTCGCCCAAGAAGCGGCCGGGGCCTCCCCGCCTTCGGGCCTGATGTATTCGGCCGTGCGAGGCCGGGGCAGCCAGACGATTTGCTACGAGAATCACGCGCCCGTCGGGGAGCCCTCGCCGGTGCGGGTCTCGGGCAGCTCGACAATCCCCGAGCTGCGCGCCGTGATGAGCAGCACCCACCGCGATGAGCGCCTCGACCGCCTGATCGAATTGTTCGGCTTCGCGCAAGTCCGCTCGGTCGGCTCGATGGGGGTGAAAATGAATCTCATCTCGTCGGGCGATTTCGATTGCTATATCAATCCCGTACGCGGCCGCGTACGGGAATGGGATTCTTGCGCTCCGGAGCTGATCCTCACCGAGGCCGGGGGGCGAGTCACCGGCTGCGAAGGCACGCACCGCTCATACAATCGCGAGAGCGTTTATCTGGAAAACGGACTGGTCGCTTCGAACGGACAGTGCCACGAAGCGCTGATCGAGCGCCTTGCCGAGATCGAAGCCTCGCTTGACCCAAGCTAACGCCGCTTGTCCTTCATCCGCGCTTTCTCTTCGGCGGTGAACCGGGCCAGACGAGAGACGGTCACGTTGAGCGTGATCAGATCGCGGTCCGCGTTGGCCTTGCGCATCTTGAAGTGTTTGATCAGCAGACCGTTGCGCCGCAATTCGACCATCAGGTCGATGATCTTTTGGGCCGGGCCGACCAGACTCGCGATGTCCAGGTCGATGTAGTAGTAATCCTCGACGTCCTCGACGATCTCGCGGCGCGCCGGTTTGATCGTCGGCTTGTCCCAACCCTGGGCCTTTATCAATTCGAAAAGCTCGTTGCTGAACGTCGATTCGGCCGTCTGCGTCCCCACCTGCTGCGGGAATATCGCATCGATGCGGCTGTATTCGCGCTTGACGCTCGGCCCCCGCTCGATCCATTCGCGATATTCTTCGAAGCGCCTGCGTTCGGCAGCCGCATTGCCGACTCCCGCATCCCGGGCCAGGCTCAGATCCTCGGGCATTAAATAGTAACCACCGCCCAGGACAACCACGATAATGGTTACGATAAGCAGGTTACGCTCGCGTGGATTCATGGCCGAGTCTCCCCCTGCGTCGCTGCGGGACCGCCGGGCGGTGGCGGCACGGGCAGGCCCTGCGCAGCGGTTCCCGAGGCGTTTTCGGCCCCGGGAGCCTCATTGCGGGATGGGTCGGCCGCCACGGGTTTGCCCTTATTGGGTTTTTTGCGCTCCGAGACGTATTCTGGAATGTCGCCCTGAATCCGGAAGACGTAGACCTCTGGACGGTTTCTCAGCGCGCGCGTGAGCTTCTGATCCCGGATTCGAACCAGCTCAAACAAGCCCGATGCAATCAGGGATTCGCGGAAATTATTGATGTCCGATAGAGATCGCGCATGTCCCTCGACGATGACCTGCGCGGCTTTGGTGTACGAAATCTGCGTCAGTGTCATCCGTCCGGGAATTTGCGGATAAGCCCCAAGCGTGTCGATCACCTTGAGCGCGTCGGTCGGGTCGTCCACGAAACGGCGCAAAATTTGGAGCTTCTCCTCGTCCCCCTTTACCTTCTCGACGACGGGACTCATCTCGCGATTGATACTCTCGTAGGCCTGCGCGACCTGATCCTGGACCTTCTGATACTTCGAGAACGAAGACATCGCCAGGGTCAGGGCCGCCGCGAAAAACAGCGCGCTCACGCCGGCGCTTCGAATCAATCGCCGCTGATCGAGGCGGCGATAATGCGATTCGGGGACGAGGTCGAGACAAATCGATGGCGCGGCCTCTGCCTGGATCGCGGCGCCAAACGCGGCGACAAGCTCCAGCCCCCCGAACGGCAGGTCTTTGGTCTCCAGCCCTTCGAGGCCGGCCACGGGATTCAGCGTCGTCACCGGCAGGTTCAGGTTGACGAAAAGATACTGGCTCAGGTTTCGGACGATGGCCCCTTCGCCGGTCAGGACCAGCGCCTCGACGCTCGGGCAATCCAACTCGCGCCGGGCGGAATCGTAACTGGTGCGAATTTCCTTAATGAGCTTCTCGGCCCAGGCTCGCGCGGCGTCACCCGAACGGCCGCTCCCCTGACGCAGCGGACTCTCCTCTCCCGCGTTCGTGCCGCCGTCCAGATCCATCATGTCGATCATCCGGGCGGCCGTCCCGACCCGGCCGCGATCCAGCTCGA
>JAJFLK010000139.1 GCA_021772735.1 Candidatus Sumerlaeota bacterium
GGGTTCTCAGACTTCATGTATGCATCCACGGCTACAAAGAAGGCATTTGGGTCGACCTCGGGAAACCGTATCGACGGCCCGACTGGCCCTCGATAGTGTGGAGATACTCTAAGGGCGTAGTGGGCGACAGCAGTTCTCTGAAATGACTGCGTGAGTGGCCCGAACCGATCCGACCAATCGGGATTTGATTGGAGTTTTTGATACTCACTGTTTTCGAATTGCGCGCAGCAGACAAGCCACTCCTGGACAGAGTATCGTTTCAATCCGTCGAGAAAATCGTCAAAGGCGGTGTCTGCGATTTGTGGATGATTCACTTTTCGCACCTATGCCGTATCGGTTGGGGCACACTATTGGCTGCTCATTTCACCCCTTCATATACTCCCGCAGGACATAATCCAGAATTCCGCCGTTCTTGAAGTATTCGATCTCGATGGGTGTATCGACTCGGAGCGTGGCGGTGAACTCGATGACGGAACCATCCGGGGCCGTGGCGATGATCCGCACATCCTGGCGCGGAGTGAGGCTGCCACCCGCCAGGCCCGTGATTGTCAGCGTCTCTTCGCCGGTCAGGCCGAGCGACGCGGCAGTCTCGCCCGCCTTGAACTGCAACGGCGCGACGCCCATCCCGACCAGATTAGAGCGATGGATGCGTTCGTAACTCTCGGCCAGGACCGCGCGCACGCCGAGCAGTTTCGCGCCCTTGGCTGCCCAATCGCGCGAGCTACCGGTGCCGTATTCCTTCCCCGCGATAACAACGAGCGGCACGCCATCGGCCGCGTATCGCATCGCCGCGTCGTAGATCGACAACTGATCGCCGCCGGGCAGGTGCCGCGTGACGCCGCCCTCGACGCCCGGCACCATGCGGTTCTTGATCCGGATATTGGCGAACGTGCCGCGCATCATGACCTCGTGATTGCCCCGGCGCGAGCCGTATGAATTGAACGACGTGCTCACGATTTTGTGGCGAAGCAAATATTCGCCGGCGGGCGAATCGGCCGAGATCGCGCCGGCGGGCGAGATGTGATCGGTCGTTGTCGAATCGCCCAGCACGGCGAGCACGCGCGCGCCTTCGATGTCTTTGACCGGCGCGGGCTCGTCCGGGAAATCGACGAAGAACGGCGGCTCCTGAATGTACGTCGAGTCGGGATTCCAGTCGTAGACGTCCCCGCCGCCCACGGCAATCTCGTTCCACTGCGGGTTGGCTGTCCGCACGTCGTTGTAGACCCGGCGGTAGTCTTCGGGGTCGCCGGAGGCTTCGAGCACGGCGGCGATTTCTTCATTCGTCGGCCAGAGGTCTTTCAAGTAAACGTCCTCGCCATCGGCGCCCTTGCCGAGCGGCTCGGTGCGCAGGTCGATATCGACCGTCCCGGCCAGCGCGAACGCGACGACCAGCGGCGGGCTGGCCAGGTAATTGGCCTGCGTCATCGGATTGACCCGGCCCTCGAAATTGCGATTGCCCGAGAGCACCGCCGAGGCGACAAGGTTGCCGTCGTTGATCGCCGCGACGACGGCATCGGGCAGCGGACCGCTGTTGCCGATGCACGTCGTGCAGCCGTATCCGACGATGTTGAACCCGAGCGCGTTCAAGGGCTCGATCAGGCCGGACTTGGTGAGGTAATCGTTCACGACACGCGAGCCCGGCGCGAGGCTCGTCTTGACCCAGGGATGGACCTTGAGCCCGCGCTCGACGGCCTTCTTTGCGACCAGACCCGCGCCGAGCATCACCGAAGGATTCGACGTGTTCGTGCAGCTCGTGATCGCGGCGATGACGACGGCGCCGTGCGCCAGCTCTTCGCTCGTCCCGTTGGTCTTGAACTTGCCGGTCGCGGCGAGGCGCTCGGAGTCCAGGCCGAATCCGCGAGGGCCGGTCGGCGCGGCGAGCGATTTATTGAAATTCGTTTTGATGTCATCGAGCAGGATGCGATCCTGCGGCCGCTTGGGTCCGGCCATGGAAGTCTCGACATCGCCGAGATCCAGCTTGAGCACGTCACTGTAATCAGGCTGCGGCGCGGAATCGGTGCGGAAAAGACCCTGCGCCTTGCAGTATCGCTCGACCAGATCGATCTGCGCCTCGCTGCGGCCGGTCGAGCGCAGGTATCGGAGCGATTCATCATCGACGGGAAAGAATCCCATCGTCGCGCCGTATTCGGGCGCCATGTTCGCGATTGTCGCGCGATCGGCAAGGCTGATGGCCGAAGCGCCCGCGCCGAAGAACTCGACGAACTTCGCGACGACGCCCTTCGCGCGCAGCATCTCGACAACGGTCAGCGTGAGGTCGGTCGCCGTGACGCCCTCGCGCATGCGTCCGGTCAGCTCGAAGCCGACGACCTCGGGCGAAAGAATATAGATCGGCTGGCCGAGCATGACGGCCTCGGCTTCGATCCCGCCGACGCCCCATCCGACGATCCCCAGTCCGTTGATCATCGTCGTGTGCGAATCCGTGCCGACGAGGCTATCGGGGAACGCGGTGCGGCGGCCGCCGTGCTCAGATGTCGCGACGCCGGAGGCGAGGAATTCCAGATTGACTTGATGCACAATCCCGACGCCGGGCGGCACGATGCGCAGTGTCTCGAAGGCGTCCTGACCCCAGCGCAGGAATTCGTATCGCTCGCGGTTGCGCTCGAATTCACGCTCGATGTTGAAAGCCAGCGCCTCGGCCATGCCGAATTGATCGACCTGCACCGAGTGATCGATGACGAGATCGACCGGGATGCGCGGCTCGATCTTGTTCGGGTCCTTTCCGGCGCGGACCATCGCGCTGCGCAGCGCGGCCAGATCGACGACGCACGGCACGCCGGTGAAATCCTGGAGCACGACGCGAGCGGGCTTGAAGGCGATCTCGGGGCGCTCGGCGGCGCGCGGCTGCCAGGCGGCCAGAGCCTCGACGGCTTCGGCCGTCACGCCGAGCCCATCGCAGGTGCGCATGGCGGCTTCGAGCAGAACTTTGACGCACGCGGGCAGCCGATCCAGATCGACACGGCCGGCCTCGGCCAGCGCCGGAAGGCTGAAGAAGCCGACCTCGGAGCCATCGGCGAGCGTCAGATCTCGGCGGAATTCGTTGAATGGATTGGCGGAGGCATGTGCGGGGGTCATACTTTTCAAATCCTATGGCGTTGAAATTGCGACGCTTACAAGCTAACGAGGCTCGCAGGCGGTCGGAGCATCGGGCGGCATGTTCGGCCGTGTGCCCGGCCTATGCTCCAAAGGGACATTCATCTTATCGCCCGGCTGGGGCACGTTCAAGGGTCATCAAGGTCTTTGGTCGGGGGAGCCCGGATCGCAGTCGCGACGAGCCGGGCATCAAAACCATCGAAAAGTCCGGCGCGATCAGGGATCGTTTGAAAACGATTTTTCAATGGGGGATTCAAGCATGACAAAACCACGATCGGCCACTTTCATGTTCGCCATGGCGGCATTAACTTTCTGTTTCGCGGCGGTGCGGGCCGACGCAGCCGAGACCTACGGCGAGTTGCTCGGCTGGGGGCCCACCGACAAGATCGTCATCTTCCACAGCGATGATGCCGGGATGTCTCACTCGATGAACGAGGGCGCGATGCGCGGGCTCACAGAAGGTCTGGTCAGCTCGGTCAGCATCATGATGCCCTGCCCGTGGGTTCCCGAGATCGTCGATTTCTCACGCGCCAACCCGGATTACGATTTCGGGCTGCACCTGACGCTGACATCGGAGTGGGACATTTACCGCTGGGGTCCGGTCGCGGGTAAGCCGGCCGTGCCGGGGCTGGTCGATGCGGAAGGCTGCCTGTGGGATAACGTCCCGCTGGTCGTCGCCAATGCGACTCCGGACGAGATCGAAGCCGAGATCCGCGCGCAGATCGACCGCGCCGAGACGATGGGCCTGACGATCGGCCACATGGATTCGCACATGGGAACGCTGTTCGCCTCGATCCCGTTTTTCCGGCGATATATGAAAGTCGGGATCGAAAAGCAGATTCCGATCCTTGTCGCCGGCGGGCACCTCACCTACGCCCGCGCGGAGAACGGCGACGCGGTGGACCTGCTCGGCGCTCTGGCCAAATCGATCTGGCGCGCCGGGCTCCCCGTCATCGACGACCTGCACACCGCGACGTACGGTTGGAGGGACCCGGCCGAGAAGAAAGAGAACCTCATCCATTTTCTCCGTACGATGAAGCCGGGCATCACCGAGGTCATCATCCACTGCGCGGTGCCGAACGATGTGATGCCGAAGATCACCAGCTCGGTGAATACTCGGGACGCCGATTTCCGCGCGATGATCGATGCCGATGTCAAAAGGGTCGTGGCCGAGGAGGGCATCATCCTGACGAACTGGAAGGAACTCATGGTGCGGCGAAAGGCAGCGGGCGACATCGCCTCAGATGTCCCTATCGGGGGCGATTCAGGGAGCGAATGAGGCACGGGTCCGAAGCGTCGTCGTTGCCGCAGCCCGGATGGGTGCTCCGACCCGTGAGAACGGACGGGATGTCATGACCGGCGAGGGCGCCGGTCCCACATCGTTCTAATATGGCACGGGACTCTCAAGCGCTACGGTCAAGGTGTGGAACCGGCGCCCCCGCCGGTTGAAAAATTCAAAGGCCCTTCCGAGGATGCCTGCGCGATAACCAAAACAACACAAGTCCAGCGAATGACCGGCCTCGGCCAGGGAGAAACACAGAACCATGGAAAAGCAATTTATCAACCCCATCGAGAGCATGGGGTTCACGCAGGTCGTCACGGTCGCCGCGGGCGAGGCCGCTGGCCTCAAGACGATCTACATTTCAGGTCAGGTCGGCGATGGAGATGGCATGGCCACGCAATCGCTGGTCGCGTTCAAGCGGCTGCGCAAGCAGCTCGCCGCCGCCGGGGCGACTCCCGCAGACGTCGTCAAGATCAACACGTTCATCGTTGATCTGAAGGCCGAAGACATGGCCGGGTATGCCGAAGGCATGGCGCAGGTCTTCGGCGATCTTGAGAACCAGCCGGCCAGCACGGTCGTCGGCGTCACGGCGCTGGTCATGCCGCAATTCCGCATCGAGGTCGAGGCGGTGGCGGTCGTCGAGGCGTGAGGGCGGCAAAATACGGGAATCCTGCTCGGATTAGGGTGGAGACGATTCTTCTCCGAAGCGATCCTCCAAGATTTCCTTGCCAGGGCCGAACATATAGAAATAGATCGTGTCACGCTTGTTGATAGTACCTGCGTCGATTATGGCCTCAGGAATTCCCCAAAGAATGGAGATCGGCCAGAACAGGAGGTTCATGAATCCCACGAGCCACTGCTCTGATTCATTTGATCCGGCCGCGAGATAGAAATTTCCGAATCCCGGTAAAAGGTTTAGCGCACCCGCCAGAGGCGGGCTTTTGATATGCTCTTCGGGAACCTGAACACCTTTCGATTTCAATTCCGCCAGCTTGTATTTCTCGGTAGAGCTGAGTGATATACATCCACTTAGCGTTATCGCCATTAGGGAAAGCAACGCGAGCCTCGTG
>JAJFLK010000140.1 GCA_021772735.1 Candidatus Sumerlaeota bacterium
AGCGGGGTTCCTGAGAAACCCGGTCCAGCGGAATCGCTCGGCCGGGCCACCCGCGCCGGCGAGTGCCGTGATCTCGCCGTTGGATTCGTCTCTCCCCGCGCAGACGCAGACCAATCCGGGCCACTCCTCGGCGAGCCTTCCGACAGCGTCGATCAGGTATCGATGGCCCTTGGCGCGAGTCAGATTCGCGACAACCGCGATGATGGGTCCCGTCGCCGCGCTGCCTTCAAGGCGGCCTCTCATATCGCCGCCGGGTTTGTCGGCGAGCCAAAGCGCCTCGCGAGCCCGGGCGCGGTCGTCCTCGTCCGGCACGAGCGCATCCGGGATGCCGTTGGGGACGACGAAGATCCGTTCGGCAGGTGTGCCCTCGCGTTCGATGCTCGCGCGCTTGCCGGCCTGCGAGTTGCTGATCCATGCCGTGACGCCGTCACGCGTCATGCGATCCAGGCGCGTATGGAGCGGTCGCCGCCAGGCGTCCACGGAGCGGATCGAGGAGATCAGCTTGACGCGTTGCCCGTGCGCGACCCATCGGGTGATCAGGTCGGCGCGCAGGCCGAACGTCTGGATGAGATCGTATCCGCCGCCTACAAGCAGCGTGTGCATCCGCTTGATGATCCGTGGGTTGGCGGCGTTTTTTACGCCCCAGCCCTCGGCGCGGATGGCTCCGGCTTTCGATGCGAGCGCGGGGAGCGGTCCATCGCCCATTAGCGCGACAAGCGAGAATCGAACGCGGGTCGGATCGGCGTGGGCGATCAGATGCAGCATCGACTGCTCGGCGCCGCCGATCATCGAGGAGGACGCAACAAGAAGGACGTGCAGGGGACGGGGTTCGGACATGGGGCAAGACACTACACGATATCATGCCCGTAAGGAAATTGCGGAAATCGGGGACAGCCACGAACTTCTCTTGGAAATGAAGCGTGGAAATTGCCGAACGATCAATTTTTCTCTACGATGCGTTTGTCATCGAGAATCCGATGAGGTACGCACATACGGAGAATCACGAATGAATTGGCGGGACTTCATTTTCGGGAAGAACGAAGAGAGAGATAAGCGCGAAGCGCGGATGGCGTTGGTCGAGCGTTTGGCAGACCGTCACTTCTACTGCTTTGCGCACGAGGAGGTTGCCGGAAAGTCGCAGGAGGGATTCATAAAGCAAGGCGGGAACGTTTTTGGACTGTTCAACGGCACGCACAGGATGCATGACGCTCTGTATAAAGAATGTCAAGGCCATCCCTGGATCAAGATATTGTTAGAAGAAACTGCGCCGCTGTTGAATCGAGTGGGCATCAAAATGGCCATTTCGGAATTAGTTGCTCGAGGTCAGCCCTATGACGGGAAGCGATACAAGTTTCCGGACGCGGAGCCGTCTGTTCATGAAGAGGTCGATTCCGCGGATCATGATTTGCCGGAGCTTGAAATCGTGGAGGAGTTTTCGGCCGAGGGATACATGATCGCGATCGGTCATCGTCAGTGGGTGATCTGGGATCAGAGCATATCTGTTGAAGACCGCTCGATCCTGGAGAGGCAGCGAGTCCTCGATATTGTCAACGATATGCTAAAACAGGCTGGCAGCGAAGAGAGACTGTGGCATTGCTGGGGCGAGAAAGGCGGGGAGAGCCTGTTTCTCTTCTTAACACCCGAATTGCACTCCATCATCGTTGAGGCATCGGTGATCGACCGCGAGATCTTGCCAATCGTGGATGAGTGTCCTTGGACACTGATATGGGATATGTACGATTGAGCTAGGGGCTGGCTCGGCAGCAACCAACAACAGCTTGTTGCGTGGCCGGAATCTTGGCTTCCGCCCTACAACGCACTATCCCCGGTCTCGCCCGTGCGGATGCGGATGGCGCGACCGACGTTCATGACAAACACTTTGCCGTCGCCGATGTTGCCGGTGCGCGCGCTGTTGACGATCGCCTCGCAGGTCGCGTCGAGGTGTTCGTCGTCGACCACGACTTCGATCGTGATCTTGGGCCGGAAGCTGACGCTGTATTCCGAGCCGCGATATATTTCGGTGTGCCCCTTCTGGCGGCCGAAGCCCTGCGCCTGATATGCCGTCATCCCGTTGATGTCCATGGCCTGCAAGGCCTCGCGAACCTCCTCGAGGCGGTGCGGCTGGATGATGGCCCGGATCATTTTCATCTCTATTATTCCTTCCGAGTCTTCGGACTCTTCTTTCGAGGGGGCAGATCGCCCCGGTCAATTTCTCGCGTCTGTTCTGCGCGTCCGGCTCATGCCGATTGGCCCGGTGTTCGCTTCCGCGTTATTGGAACATGACCGGACGTGCGCTTGTTGTGAAGTCGGGATAGGCCTCATTGGCGTGCTCGCTGATATCCACGCCGAGGGCTTCTTCCTCGGGCGTGATACGCAGGCCGACCGTCGCCTTGATCGCCATGAAGAGCGCGCCGGTCGTCACGACCGTAAAGGCGCAGACCGCGAGGATCCCGACCAACTGATATTTGAGTTGCGTGATTCCGCCGCCGTAAAACAGCCCGTTGCTGATGGCTGTTCCCTCGTCCCAATAGAGGATGTCAATCGAGCGCTGGCCGAACAGCCCGACGGCAAGCGTGCCCCAGACGCCGCAGACGCCGTGCACGCTGATCGCGCCGACGGGGTCGTCGATCTTCAGAACGCTATCGAAGAAGATCACCGAAGCGACGACCAGTACACCGGCGACGGCGCCGATAATCACAGCGCTGGAGGTCGAAACCGACGCGCAGGGCGCCGTGATCCCGACAAGACCGCCGAGGCAGCCGTTGAGGGCCATCGAGAGGTCCGGCTTTCCGAACTTGAACCAGGAGGTGAACATCGCGGCAACGGCGCCGGCGCTCGCGGCCAGGGCCGTCGTCACGGCGACATGGGCGATGCCGTCAACGGCCGCAAGGGTCGAGCCGGCGTTAAAGCCGAACCATCCGAAGAAGAGGATAAAAACGCCGAGGGAGGCGAGGGGCATGTTGTGTCCAGGGATGGCACGCACTTCGCCATTTTCACCATATTTACCATTGCGAGGTCCGATCACCATCGCGCCCGCAAGCGCGGCCCAACCGCCAACCGAGTGAACCACTGTCGAACCCGCGAAGTCGCGCATCCCGAGTCCGCCGAGCCAGCCGTTCGGACCCCAGATCCATGATCCGCTTACCGGATAAATGATGGCCGTCAGCAACACCGCGTAAGCGATGTAAGCGGTAAGCTTGGTGCGTTCCGCCACGGCGCCCGAGACGATCGTCGCGGCCGTTGCG